>DAIQQD010000062.1:0-10378 GCA_036787015.1 Chloroflexota bacterium | reverse complement strand
GGGAAACGCTGGCTGAGGCCCTGAAAGGGCACGAAGCCGACTACGTGGAGATACGGCTGGAAGAACGCCGGGCGACCGGCATCCGGTATCGCGGCAGAGAGCTAGAGGACGTCAGCCAACCGACTAGCAGCGGTGGCAATGTCAGGGCGCTGGTGAAGGGCGGCTGGGGGTTCGTCAGCTTCAATGACCCCGGCGACCTGCGGGAAAAGGTGAAGCTGGCAGTGCGGCAGTCCAGGCTGGTGGGCCACGATTCCACCCAGTTCGCGCCGGTGAGCCCTGTGAACGATGTGTTCCAGGAGCTGGCTGCGAAAGACGCCTCCAAGGTGGCTCTGGCCGAGAAGATGGAGTTGGCCGGTCGATACAACGATACGATCATGGGCGTGCCCAAGGTGGAGTCCTCTGTGGTGGCCTACAGTGACCGGCGGCGCAAGGTTACCTTTGCCAACTCCGAAGGAACCTATATCGAGCAGACGCACAGCGACATTTCTATGCGGGTGACGGCCATGGCCAGAGACGGCGGCGATGTGCAGCAGGCGGGATTGAGCATGGGTAGCAGAGGGGACTTCGGCCAGGTAGAAGGGCAACAGCGGGAAGTCGAGGATATTGCCAGACGGGCTGTTGAGCTGCTCTCGGCACCCAAGGCTAAGAGCGGTGAGTACACCGTGGTTCTGGACCCCATTCTGGCAGGCGTCTTCACTCATGAGGCGTTCGGCCACCTCTCTGAGGCCGACTTCACCTATGAGAACGACCGAATGAAGGAACTCATGGTGCTGGGGCGCCAGTTCGGCGGCCGGCACCTGAATATCGTGGACGGCGCGGCTGTTCCCGGCCTGCGGGGCAGCTACAAATACGATGACGAAGGCGTACCGGCCACCAAGACCTATCTGATAAGGGAAGGTGTGCTGGTGGGCCGGCTCCACTCGCGTGAGACGGCGGCCAAGATGGGCGAGCCGACGACGGGCAACGCCCGGGCTATCGACTACCAGCACCCGCCGATCGTGCGCATGACGAACACCTACATCGAGCCGCAGAAAGTGACCTTTGAGGAGATGATCAGTGGGATCAAGGAAGGGATATATGCCAGGAACTGGTACGGCGGAACCACCAGCATGGAAATGTTCACCTTCTCCGCGGCTGAGACCTACGCTATCCGGAATGGCCGGGTGGCCGAACTGCTGCGCCCGGTCGTGCTCACCGGGAACGTGTTCACCACCCTGCAGAACATAGACGCCGTCGGCAACGATCTCGAAATGAACCAGGGGGGTGGCTGTGGCAAGGGGGGGCAATCACCACTGCCTGTCTCCAATGGCAGCCCTCATATCAGGATACGAAGCTGTCTGGTGGGTGGGGCTTAGACTGTGTCCCCTATTCCCTGTTTCTCTCCTTAGATGAATTATGGATCAATCGATTAGGCTGAAGCTGGAAGAAATCCTCTCAAGGGCGAAGAAGAGCGCCGAGCAGGCAGAGGTCTTCTTCAGTAACGTGGATGACACGCCGGTCATCTTTGAGGCCAACCGCCTGAAGCAGTTGCAGACCAACGAGGGCATGATAGTGGCCCTGCGCCTGGTCAAAAACGGCCGGATCGGCTTCTCCACCGCTACCACCCTCGAAGATATCGGCTCTCTGGTCAGTCGGGCAGCAGAGGTGGCCCAGTTCGGCGCAGCGGCCAGGTTTGAGCTGCCGGGTCGACAGTCATTCCCCCGGGTAGCCATGCACGATCCGAAGGCGGAGAGCTTTGAAATAGAGCGTATGGTGGACCTTGGGCAGGCGCTGATAGACCGGGTGCGTGGACACACGCCAGACCTGCTGTGCGATGCCAGCGTTGGCAAGGGGACGGCTTTCCTTTGCATCATGAACTCAAAAGGGGGACAGGCGGAGTTCAAGAAGACCTTCTTTGTGCTTGGTGTGGAAGGGAACCTGATCAAGGACACCGACATGCTGTTTGTGGGCGACGGTGAGAGCTCCTGCCAGGCCATCGCCGATATCGACACGGTAGCCAACTCGGTAGTCAGACAGCTGGAACTGGCGAAGAGGCAAGCTTCAGTCTCCAGTGGCAGCATGCCGGTGATCTTCACTCCTCATGGGGTAGTCAGTGCGCTGATTGCTCCTTTGACGGTGGCTTTCAACGGGCGAGTCGTATTGCAGAAGGTATCTCCATTGATGGGCAAGGTCGGCCAGAAGGTCTTCAGTGAGTTGTTGTCCTTGCGGGATGATTCCACCCTGGACTTCCGGCCCAGGAGCCGACCGTGTGATGACGAGGGAATCGCCAGCCGGAACCTGTACTTGGTGAAGCACGGCGTGGTCGGGGACTTCTTGTATGACCTCCAGACGGCGGGGATGGCCGGCGTTCAGAGCACGGGAAGCGGCGACAGGGTTGGCGCCAGTCTCCCTGCCCCTTCAACCAGCAATCTGGTTGTCGAGGCTGGCGGAGTCAGCCTGGCCGAGATGGTAAGGGGTGTCAAGGAGGGGTTGCTGGTGGAGCAGCTCATGGGAGCCTCTCAAACCAACGTTCTGGGTGGGGATTTCAGCGGCAACGTCCTGCTGGGCTACAAGATTGAGAAGGGCGAGATCGTGGGGAGGGTGAAGGACACGGTGGTCTCGGGGAATGTGTATCAGGCGCTGAACCTGATCGAGGCGGTGGGGAGCGAAGCGAGGTGGGTGGGGTCAGTATCCACACCGCCCATCATGTGTGCCAGCCTGGCCGTGGGCAGCAAAGGGTGACCGGCGATGATCAATGGCAGGAAGGTGTTGCTGCGGGATAAGAGGCTGGATGATGCCCTCCAAGACTACGCGTGGAAGACTGACCCGGAACTGGCCCGGCTAGATGCTACGTTGCCCTTGAACGTGCCATTCAAGACATACTTGCTGACCTACGCTGAGGAGTTGGACAGACGCGTCGACGGAAAAGGACACGTCTTTGCTGTTGAAACGCTGGAAGGCAAGCACATCGGCAACTGCTGCTACTACAACATGGAGCGGGACAGAAGGGAAGCCGAGGTGGGCATTCTCATTGGGGACCCGGCCTACTGGGATGGCGGCTATGGCACCGATGCGGTGCGGGCCTTAGTGAACCATGTGTTCCGGAAAGAGGGCTTGAAGAAGGTCTACCTCCACACGCTCGTGTGGAATACCAGAGCCCAGAAGTGCTTTGAGAAATGCGGTTTTGTGGAGTGTAAGCGCGTCACCAGGTCCGGTTACGATTTCATTCTCATGGAGATGAAGAGGCCGGCGAGGCTCCTGGGTGACGACCGAACACAAACGGCCGCACCCAGCTCAGGCGAGTAGACGCCTCGTCCGCAGACTAGAGCGCAACCCGATCCTCCATCTCGTTGTCAGCGATGAGATGGCGAAGGCGCTCATTGGGGGCTTGCAGTTGACCGAGTACTGACTGCGAGACTTGGCCAGCTCCGTGATGGGCGTGAAGGTCGAGGCCCTCAGACGGAAGAGGATCGTCAGTCGAGCAGACGGTGACAGGAGTTGAAGAGGCCTTCACTGATTTCGTGAGAGGTTGAGGGATGGGAAGGATATACCTTGACTACGCTGCCACCACGCCCACACATGCGGAGGTCTTGAAGGCCATGCGTCCCTTTCTGAGAGACGCCTTTGGCAACCCCTCCAGCATCCATTCTGCCGGCCAGGAGGCCAGGGTTGCGGTTGAGGAAGCTCGAGACAGGGTTGCCTCTATGATAGGCGCCAGCAGCGAGGAGATCGTATTCACCAGCGGGGGAACGGAAGCGGACAATTTTGCCTTGAAGGGGATGGCCTACGCCAACGAAGGCAAGAGGAACCACATCATTACCAGTTCCGTTGAACACCACGCCGTGCTGGAAACCTGCAAGTTCCTGGAACGGCTGGGTTTCGCGGTCACTTTCCTCCCGGTGGACGGTTGCGGCATGATTGACCCCGACGATGTCAGGAAGGCCATTACCGAAAAGACCTTGCTCATATCGGTGATGCACGCCAACAACGAAGTGGGCACGATCGAGCCGGTCGCTGAGATTGGCAAGCTGGCCAGAGAATCTGGCATCTGCTTCCATACCGATGCCGTGCAGACGGCGGGGCATATCCCCGTGAAGGTAGACGATCTGGGAGTGGACATCCTGGCCATGTCAGCCCACAAGCTCGGTGGGCCCAAGGGGGTGGGGGCATTGTACGTTCGAAAGGGGACGAGAGTGGTCTCGTTCATGCACGGTGGGGAGCAGGAGAAAGGGCGCAGAGCCAGCACCGAAAATGTGCCAGGAATCGTGGGTTTTGGCAAAGCCGCGGAGATAGCGCAGCGAGACTCAGACAGAGAGGCAAAGCGCTTGACCACGCTTCGCGACAGACTTGCCCAGGGTCTCGCACAGCATGTTGAGAGAGTCCGCCTGAATGGCCATCCCACGCGCCGGCTGCCCAACAACGTCAATGTGAGCGTTGATGATGTGGAAGGGGAACTCCTGCTTCTGAACCTCAATGCTCGGGGGATCTGCGTCTCTACCGGCTCGGCCTGCAGTTCCAGCAGTTCAGAGCCATCCCATGTACTCCTGGCGCTGGGGCTGTCCCACGAGCGAGCCCGCGGCTCGGTCAGATTCAGCCTGGGACGGGAGACTCACGAGAGAGACATCGATCGAGTACTAGCCATAATGCCCGAAGTCGTCACCAAGCTGCGCGAGATGCCACCATCCATGAAGGGCACCGCAGCGGAAGCAGTAGCTGCTGGTAACCCATTGAGGAATGCCATTCTCAGGTACGAGACAGAGAACCATACCCGGATGCTTTGCAGGTTCAGCCATCTGAGGTGCTTGACCTGTCCAGGCTCTGGTGTGGGCAAGGGCTGTGTGCTGGCCAAGTGGCAGTTGGCTAGGCGTGAGTCTGGAACACCGGACGGATGAGCACTGGACCTGCTGCGCCAGACTCGAGGCCGTGTTGGCATCGAGCGGTTCAGAAGTCAAAGGGCCAGCCTCTCAGAGGCTGGCCCTTCCCGTAACAGTGGATAGCTGAGCCAGGTCGCTATTGCGGCCCGATTACTTCTTTTCCTTCTCTGGCGGAGCCGGGTTGACGTAGCCCTTCAGCAGGTTGGGCATGCACTTCTCAACCTCGTCCACGCTCCAGGGTCCGTAGTTGTCCCAGTCCCTGTTGTAGATGGCGCTCTCCTTGGCGGGCGCCCAGTAGGAGAAGAAGGCGCCGGCGCTGCCGAAGATACACCCGTTGACGTTGGCCGCGGCTTCGCTGGCCAGGTAGGTCGGGATGGCGGCCAGATAGTCAGGCCCAGCCACATGCGTCACTTCGTCGTAGCGCTCCTTCGTCCAGAGGCCGGACTCGACTCTCTTCTTGTAGCCGGCCAGCACATCAGGCCCCATGGTCATTCTGGTGGCCGCTCTGGGGCAGATGGCATTAGCGGTCACGCCGTACTTGCCCAGCTCCCAGGCTGCGGCATAGGTCAGGCTGGCGATGCCGCCCTTGGCCGCGCCGTAGTTGCAGTGGCCGACCGTGCCCACCCAGGCCTCGGAGATGGTGTTGACGATTCTGCCGTACTTCTGTTCCCTCATGAAGGGAGCCGCATGCCTGATGGTGTTGAAAGTCCCCTTCAAGTGGACCGATATGACGATGTCCCAGTCTTCCTCGGACAGGTTCCAGAGCATCTTGGCTCTGTCGATGCCGGCGACGTTGACCAGGATATCAATCCTGCCGAATTTCTCGACGCAGGTCTTGATCATGGCCTCGGCGGCCTTGAAGTCCGCCACGCTGCCGTAGCTGGCTACGGCCTGGACGCCGAGCGCCTTGCACTCACTGACGGTCTGGTCGGCCGGAGAAGTGCTGGCGCCCTTGCCATCGATCCCGCCGCCCAGGTCGCACGCCACGATGTTGGCGCCTTCCTTGGCCAGTGATAGAGATACTGCCTTGCCGATGCCGCTCCCGGCACCGGTCACAACCGCATTTCTGCCCTTCAGTCTGTTAGCCATTATTGATCCTCCTTCGCGATCGAATCGCTTCTACTTCTTCACTTCCGGCTTCGGGGGAGCCGGCGGAGCTGGGTTGACATAACCCTTAAGGATTTTGTCCGGCGTGAACGCTGCCTTGATCATATCCATGTTCCATGGGCCTTCGGAAGCATTCTCTGCTGTGGTCACAGGTTCCGGCTTGCTATAGCGGGCGATGGTGATGGCCGTGGTCAGGAATACCTGCCCGTTGACCAGGGCTGCGTCGTCGCTGGCCAGGAAGGCCGCGATCTTGGCGAATGCCGAAGGATCGACCATCTCCTTGTCCATCCTCTTCAGAACGGAAGCATCCATGAGGCCCTTCTCCACACGCTTGACCACCATCTCGCGCACTTTGGGGTCGTCGGTCATGCGCGTCTTTGCCCGGGGGCAGATAGCGTTGACAGTGATGCCGGCCGGGCCCAGTTCCTGCGCTCCGCCCCACGTCAAAGTTACGATACCGCCCTTGGCCGCTCCGTAGTTCAGATGGGTGACGCCACCCAGCCAGGCTTCCGACGTGGTGTTGATAATCCGGCCGAACTTCTGTTCTCTCATGAAGGGGGCCGCACACCGCATGAAGTTGAACGTGCCCTTCATGTGGACGCCCACGACCTGGTCCCATTCCTGCTCGGTCATGTTCCAGATCATCTTGGGCTTGTCGATACCGGCTATGTTGCACAGGATGTCGATCCGGCCGAAGTTGTCGACGCAGGCCTTGACGGACGCCTCGGCGTCGGCGAACTTGGAGACGTCGCCGTACTGGGCCATGGCCTTCACGCCGTGCTTCTTGCACTCATCAACCACCTGATCTGCCGGGGTCTTGTCGCCGCCGCTGCCATCCACCGCGCCGCCGATGTCGCAGACCACGACATTGGCGCCCTCCTCGGCCAGCCCGATGGCGATGGCCCTGCCTATGCCTCTGCCGGCGCCGGTCACCACCGCATTGCGTCCCTTTAGCTTATCACCCATCTTTCGCCCTCCTTTGTTCTTAAGAGTTCCTTCGGTCCCGGTGATATCTCTTGCTCCTCACCAAGCTCTGTTGACATCACTATGAGCCAGCCCGCCTTCTGCCTAATGGGCCTGAAAGGCTCACTCTTTCGGCGGAGCCGGGTTAGCGTAGTCTACCAGCAACTCCTGGGGCACCAGTCTCTCCAGGTCCTCGATCTTCCACGGTGCGGCGGTGTCCCAGTCTCTGGTGTGTTTTCTCACTATCTGCGGGTGGCTCCAGATGCCGACGGTGGCTCTGGAGACAACAAAGATGCAGCCGTTCACGTTGGCGGCGGCGTCGCTGGCTAGGTAGGCAATGAAAGGAGCGAAGTACTCCGGTTCAGCACCCTCGCGGCGCGTCTCTTCCATACCCTGTAGGCGCTCCTCCGAAATGAGCCCGGAGTCTATCCTCTTCTGGAGTCCTGCATCCTGGTCAGATCCCACGCTCATCCTGGTCCGGGCACGGGGCGCGAAGGCATTGCAGGTAACGCCGTAGCGGCCCAGTTCACGGGCGACGGCGTAGGTCAGGCTGACAATGCCGCCCTTGGCCGAACCGTAGTTGGTATGGCCGACGGTCCCGGCATAGGCCTCTGAGGTGGTGTTGACTATCCGCCCGTGTTTCTGCTGTCTCATGAATACAGAGGCGTGCCGGCAAAGGTTCCAGGTCCCTTTGAGGTGAACAGCGTGTACCTTATCAAAATCCTCCTCGGCCATGTTGAAAATCATCTTCGGCCTGAGGATGCCGGCTATGTTGCAGAGGATGTCTATTCTATCGAAGTGATTGACGCAGGCCCGGACCATGTCTTCGGCGGCCTTGAAGCTGGAGACGTCTCCATAGTGGGCGACGGCTTTCACTCCAAGCCTGCGGCATTCTTCCGCAGTACTGTCGGCAGGGGTTTTGTCCGCTCCGGTCCCATCGGTGGCCACTCCCAGATCACAGACCAGGATGTTGGCCCCCTCCTCCGCCAGCGCCAAGGCTACCGCCTTGCCAATCCCCCTGCCTGCACCAGTTACGAGCGCGCTTCTACCCTTGAGTCTTTCCCCCAAGTGTTTGGTCCTTGTGAAGGTCTAGCTTATTTCTTGGGCAAAGCAATAATGGCACTGCCTGGGGTGATCTTCTGCCCTTCGGGATTTTCGACGAAGATCTCCAGTTCTACGATGTTCTCGTTGTCCTTCTGGTACTTCTTGGTGACCTTGCCCTTGATGAGCAGTTTCTGTCCGGGGAAGGCGTTGCCGCGATACTGGACGCTCATCTTCTTGACTACGCCCTTTTCGCCGGCCCAGTCGGTCAGGAGTTGCGTCAGGTACGCAGCCTCAAGACGGCCATGAACCAGGACATTGGGGTAGCCCATGGTCTTGGCAAACTCCTTGTCATAGTGGAGCTCAAAGAAATCGCCGGAAGCACCGGCCCATTGCACCAGCGTCCTGTTGGTCGGGGTCTTCTCCAGGGTGGGGATATCCTGGCCTTCTTTAACGTCGTCGAAGTATACCTGAGCCATGTGTTACGACCTCCCTTTCCTTTAGTAGTTCATTATGGTGTTCGTGCTGATGGCCACAAGCTCACCCTTCTGGTTCTTGTGCGAGGACTTGTAAACCATAAGGAGGCGGGGGCCCTTGTCGCTGGCCTTCTCCTGCAGCTCTGAGAACTCATGGGAAGTATGGATCGTATCGCCCTTCTTGATGGGCTTGAAAAACTCCCAGTCGGCTCCACCGGCCACGCTGCGCTTGTAGAGCAGGGGCACGCCGATCAGCATGGCGCCGCTGCTGATCATGGCGGTGGTGACCAAGCCGGGGGGAGCGGTGTCCTTCCACATCGGATTCGGGTCGCCGATGCACTCACAGTATGCCCGGATCACCGTGCCATCGATCTCCATTGACTCTTCTCTCTTCTTGCCGAGATAGGTCTTGACCTCATCCAGGGTCTTCGCGAACTTCCTTGAATCGGTTGTCATACCTCCTCCTTACCGAAGATTGCCATCTAAATCATATCCCAAAACGAAATTGCCAGTCAAAGGGAGAGCACTCTAGGCTGGTCATCGTAGACACCCGAACTGAGGTTGAGGGCTGCTTGGTGCTACGTCCTCGAAAGACGAGTCTCGATACGATCCGTTGCCTGCGCCAGCGAAACACTCTTGGACACTGCGTCTTTGTTCGTGCGTGCTCGTGTCATGTCGCCTTGTTTCCAGTATTACCGCTTCTGTAGAAACGACACGTCTTGTTGTGGGAACACCCCACTCTGCGTGTCGGTGGCGGCGGATTTTGCTCCGCTCTATCCGCCCTACATCAGGGAAGGGCAGGCACAGGGGCCTGCCCCTATGGATTCGATGGTGCAGCAGGATGCTGCCGGGAGTCCGAGGGTGTCCCTCGGACCCTCTCTTCTTCTTACCCCCAAGAGTGGGGGCCAGAGGGTTGATTCAGGGTATAATCGAAGGAAACGTGCAAGAACTGGTGGGAGACTCCCGCGGACAGCATTGGCTCCTGCAGACGAAGGATGCGCAGATGAACCCCCGAATCCTGGACTTGTCACATTCGCAGCTGGTCGAACTGGTGTCTTCCCTGGGGGAACCAGAGTATCGTGCCGACCAAGTGCTGAAGTGGATCTACAGCGGCACGGCCCGGTCTTTTGACGAGATGACGAACTTGCCGCAGGCCTTTCGTCAGAAGCTCAATGAAAGCTGCCAGTTGTTCACCCTAGAGGCAGTCGATGAGAGGCTGTCGAGGGACGAGCAGACCCGCAAAGTCCTGTTCCAGCTTGAAGACGGCAAGACAATTGAATCGGCCTACATGCTCTATGAGCCGACGGAGACCAGCCGGGAGAGGCGCACTGTGTGTGTCTCCACG
Source organism: Chloroflexota bacterium (assembly GCA_036787015.1). GTDB lineage: Bacteria > Chloroflexota > Dehalococcoidia > UBA2247 > RBG-13-53-26 > JAFGCL01. The sequence goes on along the minus strand of DAIQQD010000062.1, from coordinate 593 downwards.
CAGGTGGGCTGCTCCATCAGGTGCCCATTCTGCGCCACGGGACAGCAGGGATTCGAACGCAATCTTACCGCTGGGGAAATCATCGAGCAGGTACTCTACTTCGTGTGGCTGGCGCAATCCGGAGACCAGAGAAGCGCCACGCCATCTCCGGTTCGGCGTCCCTTGACCAATGTCGTCTTCATGGGGATGGGTGAGCCGCTGGCTAACTACGAGGCGGTCAAGGGTGCCATCGCCAAGCTCAACTCCAAGAGAGGACTCGGGCTGGGCGCCCGGCAGATTACGGTGTCCACGGTGGGCCTGGTGCCCCAAATCCAGCGTCTGGCCAAGGAAGACGTTCATGTGGAACTGGCCGTCTCCCTGCACGCGGCCAGCGACCGGGTCCGGAGCATCCTGGTGCCGGTTAACCGGAGATACCCGCTCGCCAAGCTGATACTGGCCTGCCAGGAGTATCTTCAGGCGACCGGGCGCCGGCCTACTTTCGAATACGCCCTGTTCAATGGCATCAACGATTCACTGGATCAGGCCCAGAAGCTGGCCGAGCTTCTGGCGGGGTTCGAGTGTCACGTGAACCTGATAGTGGGCAACCCCACCCC
>DAIQQD010000259.1:0-2878 GCA_036787015.1 Chloroflexota bacterium | reverse complement strand
GGTCTGTTCTTTCGGGTGCGGGAGATCATGAGCGTTCGCGCATGGCCATGGAAGCCGTAGATGAGCGCCTCGTTCGCCGCGACCATGGGCTGATCCAACTCCTTGATCCGCCCTTTGACAAGTCGGCGCTGAATCCCGGCTACATCAGAGGGTACGTCCCGGGAGTTAGAGAAAACGGCGGGCAGTACACGCACGCGGCCATCTGGGCGGCAATGGCCTTCGCTCGCCTGGGGGACAACCGGCGCGCGTGGGAGCTCTTTACCATGATGAACCCGGTAAACCATGCGAGATCGACCGAGGAGACTGCCACCTACAAAGTGGAACCCTACGTCGTTGCCGCCGACGTCTATGCGGCACCGCCGCATGCCGGTCGCGGCGGCTGGACATGGTACACGGGCTCGGCCGCCTGGATGTACCGGCTGATGGTGGAATCGCTCCTGGGGCTCAGACTGGAAGTGGACAAGCTGCATTTAACGCCCTGCCTCCCTGCGGATTGGGAGGGGTTCAAGATGCATTACCGCTATCGGGAGACGGTTTACCACATCGCGGTCCTGCAAACGCCTGCCGGGAATGGTGATATGCGCGTGAGCGTGGATGGCATTGATGAACCCGACAAGACCATCTCTCTTGTTGACGACCATAAGGAACATCGGGTCGAGGTGAGGATACCCGTGCGGGCAGTTGAGAATTCGTCTGTGGCCACGTCTCGCTTTTCGTACGAAACGGTCGATCAAACAAGACTTTTGTAGAAAGTAGAACTTCGGGCCGTCTTCGAACGTCATGTGAGCAGGCTGCTCTAGTCCAATGTTCCGTGAGCCTTGCGTCCGGCCAAGCCAGGATGAAGAGAAAGGCAAAGAAAGCCCGTTTGAGCGGGCTTTCTTTGCTGAGAAAGGGGGGTGAGTCTTTGAGCACCAACGCCTGATGTGGTTAGATACTACTCCGTCCCAGTATCGTGCGAGCTGGCATGAGATGAAAGCCTTGGTTGAAGGCAGGGCTAGGCCAGATGACTATCACACCTCGAGAAACTGATGAGCTGGGCAACACTCCATGTTGCAGTGCCGGTCGACCAATGGAGTCCAGGCATATCCTCGCGCTGAAGCGGGCTTTTCTTTGGCGTACCCTGGATACCGGAGATTCTGCCCTTGACACACGAGTCAGCGGCTTCCACTGGGCATTTCGGATACATGCAAGACCCCACTTCGGGAATACTTGAGGGAATACCTGTGCTTGTTCTTTCCACTTTGCGCACCTCCTAATGACTTTTGGGTCTCATCTCCTTGTTGCTTCTGTCACCCGTATTCCCTGTTGGCGCTGCTTCAGCGACCTGTGGTTTTGGCAGGAATGCTGCTCGCCTGCGCCACCAAAGCGTTAACGGCGAAGCTCTGGTGACTGGGCTGACCGCTCTGCTGGGGAGAAGATACTGGACCATGTCAACTCCTTCTAGCATCTGTTCGTTGGATGATATCCTCGCTCGTACTGCTATGCATTGCGCACTTACCGGCGAGATGGATGCCCACAGTCATCTCTTGACGATTGCTCGGTGAGTGCCGGCGATCGACGGGTAGTCAGGAGTCGCCCGGGCGGTTTCTTGGTTGCCGCGTGTCTTCTCACCCATTTCCCTTCATTAAAGGACAGAGCGGGTTCTCAAATGTCAGGCCAACCGCACTATGCCCTCCGGCCCAAGTACCCTCCAGAGTACTCAGTGCAGGATCGCAATGTCATCGGCAAGTCTACTTAATGCCCAGTTGTGGAATGTACTTATTGTTGCCAGATTTCACTGCCGGCATTGTCTGACTTGGGGACTCCCAGCAAAGTCAACTGGTATCACAAGGCCTGCTCCTTGCTTGCAGAGATGAGCAAGGGATTGCCAATTCGAGCTGCATCGGTCAATCCAGGGATTCTTTTCCCGTGTCTCTGCAAAGAAAACCCTATCATCTTCAAATCGCTGCTCAGAAAGCAGGCCGTTCAATGCGCCGATCGTCAGGGAGAATGGGACAGGTTGAAGGGCATGAGCCCATGGGCACTTTGGGGCTTGCTGCAGCTCTAATGATGGCAGCCGCCTCGAATCACTAGTGTGATGAATGCGGGGCCTGGGTTTTGTTCGGCCCGCTGCCAAACCTTGACAGCGTTGGAAGATCGTACATAATAGTAAGACACTACAGTGCGCAAATCTGCTCCGGCGGGACAAGAACCATCGGCGCAGACTTCGCATGGGGTGGTCTATGGTCGGGGCGGAATACCTGCTCATCTTTTTCCTACGGTATGACGGTTAGGTGCGAGCTTAGACAAGGGGGATGACAAGTGAGAGAGCCACGAAGAAAGAAGTCACTGGAGCGAAACAGACTGTCAAAAGTGCCAACCGGCATAGGCGGTCTCGACGAAATCACTGAAGGCGGCCTGCCGCGCGGAAGGCCGACGCTCATCGCGGGTGCTTCCGGCACCGGAAAGACCCTGCTGGCCATGCAATTCCTGGTGAACAGAGCCTCCAAATACGGTGAACCAGGCGTATTCGTGACCTTTGAAGAGAGCGCACCTGAGATGATCACCAACTTTGCCTCTTTCGGTTGGGACCTGGACAAGCTGATAGAGCAGAGGAAGCTCGCTATTGAGTGCGTCTCCGTGAGTGATGTTCCCATCACCGAGACTGGTGCATACAGTCTCGATGGCCTGCTCATCAGGCTGGACAATGCCATCAGTAGCATAGAAGCCAGGAACATTGTACTGGACCCCATGCAGATGCTGTACACCCAGCTATCAGATGTCCCTCTTCTCCGGGGCGAGCTGCTGCGCCTGTTGCGGTGGTTGAAATCAAAGGAGGTCACCACCATTGTCACCAGCGAACGGCAAGAGGGCGTGTCTTCCCAAAGCCTGGAATCCT
>DAIQQD010000258.1:0-2888 GCA_036787015.1 Chloroflexota bacterium | reverse complement strand
ACCATGTTTGCCGTGGGCGTACCCAAGGGAGGGTTTGCCTGGTGGCTGATACCGCTCATATTCGTGTTTGTGATCATCGCCTTGGTCCTCATCCGTTTGTTCTGGGTCCTGGCACTCGGACGCGGGAGGTATGCAGTAGACTGAAGGAGCGGCAGTGCCGCTCCCTTTAAGGAGAGAACAAGGTGAGGCACGGCCTTGGTGTTCGGCCTTTCTGGCTGTTGGTGATTTTCTTGGCAGCCACCGCCCTGGTGGCTCCGGTTGCGATTCCAGCCAGAGCGGATGCACAGTGAGCATCCTGCTATGACAAGCTGACGGTCGTCAGCAACCCGCCGGAAGCTGGCACCACGCAGGTCGATCCAGAGGAGCCCAAATACCCGGCTGTTGATTATGTAACACTAACCGCTGTCCCAAAGGCAGGGTACGTTTTCGACAATTGGAGTGGCCAGACCGAAGGCATAGCCGAAGTGCACCAGAATCCAGTCACTTTTCAGATGGGTGACGATCCAGATAACAATCGGCTGATGACGGCCAACTTCGCACCGTCTGGCCTTTGCTGCACAGTGACAGCGAACTCCGAACCCGGCGGTGGCGGTTCGGTCGCCTTATCGAAGGCCCAACCCTCGGATGGATATCTGGTCAACGAGAACGTCTCGGTGTATGCCGTCGCGCAAACGGGCTACGTCTTCAGCCGCTGGACGGGTGACCTGGCCGGCACTGACAACCCCAGGACCATTATCGTCAGCGAGAACAAGTCGATCACAGCCATATTCAACCCCACTGTCAGCGTCTACTGCAGCCCGACCGAGGGAGGTTCGGTTACCCTTGAGCCAGAATCCTCCAGCGGGTATGCCGCCGGGACGGAAGTGACCGTCACCGCCAAGGACGCCAAGGGGTACCGTTTTGATGCCTGGGAGGGAGATGCGTCCGGCTCGAAGAAGTCAATGACCATCGCCGTGGATGGACCGCTGACGATAACAGCGAGGTTTGAGGAGAAGTCTGCTTCCCGTTGGTGGTTATGGGTAATACTCGGCGTGGCTGGCCTGTTTGGTGCGTTGATTGTTGTGCGGCTAGTCTACGCCAGGGTGAACAGGGGAGCGCCGGACGAACCGGAACGACTCGATGACTAGACAACCCCTGAGCTTGGTGCCAGTTCCTGACTCAGCATCACCAATGCCTTCGTAACGGCCCGGCGCTTCACGTCTACCCGCCGCGGAGGGTAGCGGCCTTCGACTGATCGAGTGCCCCTGCTGTCAGCAAGGCCTATGTAGACCAGACCAAGTGGCTTTCCCTCCAATGGATCCGGTCCGGCCACGCCCGTGACAGCCAGTCCAATGTCCGCCCCGAGCTGCCGCCGCGCGGCTTGCGCCATGGCCTCAGCCGCCTCGCGACTCACAGCGCCATGCTTCTGGATGAGTCTGTCATCGACGCCCAAAGCAGCCTTCATTTCGTTGGTGTAGGCCACAAATCCGCCCTTGAAGTAGGCAGAGCTTCCGGGAACGTCGGTTATGGTGCTGGCCAGAAGTCCTCCGGTGCATGACTCCATGGTGGCCAGAGTGAGGTGTTGGGTAGACAGAAGCTGGCCCACCGCGATCTCCAGGGTGTCAGAATCCGTGCCCCAGATCAGGTCAGTCAGAGCGCTGCGGAGCCTGTCTTCGGCTTCGGCAATCAGGCCTGTTGCTTTCTTGTGGTCGGACGCCCTGGCTATCAGCCTCAGGTGAATGCCATCCGGTTTGGCGTACACGCCCAGGGTGGGGTTGCCCGTGGCGAACACCGCGCCAGCTTTCTCTCCCACCTCCGCTTCAGACAGGCCGAAGCACTTGAGCGTTCGCAGCAGCACCACATCGCCCGAAACTCTTGCCCGGAGCCTGGGCATCACCTTCGCCTCCCACATGCGCTGCATCTCTGCCGGGGGGCCCGGCATGGCTACTATGATCTTCCCGTTCTTCTCGACCCACCACCCCGGCGCAGTGCCCCGCGGGTTCGGGATGGCCTGGGCCGAAGGGATTAGAGTGGCCTGTTTGAGGTTTGTCGGCGACATAGTCCACCCCATGGCCGCAAACATCGCTCGGAGATCCCTCTCCAGCTCGGGGCAGACAGTCATCTGTTCGCCCAGCAGTTGGGCAATAGCCTCACGAGTGAGATCGTCCTGCGTAGGACCGAGGCCACCGGTGGCCAGCACCATGTCGAATCGCTGCCAGGCCTGTTCGAACGCTTCTGTGAGGCTCTGGATGCGATCGGACACAACAATGACCGTCTGGAGATTGAGTCCGACCAGGGGCAACTGAGAGGCAAGGTAAGAGGCATTGGTGTCCACCACCTCCCCCAGTAGCAGCTCAGTGCCAATGGAAATTATGCCGGCCCTCATGATTGAAGCTGCCTCGGTGTGAGGTCTCGGAACAGGAGTCTGGACATTGCCTTGACCCCCCTTTCGTCAGGTTGGCATGCAGTGTGTCTTCAATCCTCTGCCCCCAATCTTGGGGGCAGAGGAAGAGTACATGGGGACATCCCAGACCCCGGTGGAACAAGTTGCTGTACCCTCTTCGTAGGAGCATGACGTGCCTAGCGGTGGCACTTTGCCGACGATATGCCGAGATACTTCTCTACGAGAGCCATGGCGCAATACGGGCCGCACATGCTGCAAGTCCCGGTCTTGCCGGCGAAGCGGTTGTGGAGCCGCCGCGCCTTCCCAGGATCCATAGATAGCCTGATCTGCTCCTCCCAATCAAGATTGCGACGCGCCAGGGACATTCGGTTATCCCACTCGGCCGCTCCCCTTACGCCTTTCACGATGTCGGCTGCGTGGGCCGCTATCCTGGCGCCGATGATTCCCTCCTTGACCTCCTCCGGGGTGGGCAGAGAGAGGTGCTCTGAAGGGGTGACGTAGCAGA
>DAIQQD010000257.1:0-2892 GCA_036787015.1 Chloroflexota bacterium | reverse complement strand
ATCCAAACCACCAATGGTTGTATTCGCAATGTACAAAACCGGTTTGCCTTAACCGCTCGCCTGTTGCTCTAGCTCGTGATCCTCGGCTGCTCGCCCGCCTCGTCCGCAGGCATCTTGGCCAAACGCGACACTCAACGGCCGGGTGGGACTCTGGAGAGTGCCCAAGGGAGCCAATACAACAGCACTGTCAACTGCGCCTCCTATACTCAACCCCCTGAACGCCGTCAAAGTGCGCGTCCTGAGTCCAGAAGACTGCCCCATATCGGCGTGCCGTCGCGAGCATGACGCTATCGGCCATCGGCAGCTTCAGGTCTATGGACAGTTTGGCTGCGCTGAGCGCGACATCCATATCCAGGTCAACCACGGTTGCCTGAACCATCACGGCGACCGCCTGCAGAGCATCTCCTTCTCCCCGTTGCTGAAGAACGCGCTTGAAGACTTCGTACAGGCTGAGGGTCGGTACGATGAGTTCAGATGTCTTCTCAACAGCCGGGGCAAAGAAATCCACATTCGGGCCGTTGGCGAAGTATTCCAGCCAGGCGCTTGAGTCCACGACGTTCATAGTCGGTCAGGCTCCCGTTCCACCGAAGTGTCGATCCCTTTCAAGAAACCTCTCGCCTCTCGGATGGGCCTGATGGGGATCATCTCGATGCGGTTGTCGTACAGAATCACCTTGACCTTCTGCCCAGGTTCCACCCCGAGCAGCTCACGAACTCGGCTCGGGATCACGACCTGATACTTTGGGGACACTGTCACCGTTTCCATCTTCCCTCCTCAATCGACTAGCATTGCGTCGTACGCGATGTCATCTTACCATACTCACGGAGGATAGTCAAGCTTGGTTTGACCCTCCGAGCCAGCAAGCAGTCGGCCGGTGAAGAACGGAAAGAAGGCCGAACCTGAAAATGAGGCTCGGCCCTCCATTGGCCTGCCATGCTGCCGCTGGCGACACTGCGAGCCCAAGGGACCTTGGGGGCAGTTATTGTCGTCACATTAACAAAACTGCAATCTCAACGCTGACATCATACCACAAATGGCCTGAACGGTGACTGTTTCCGATGGAAACGCTTACATGCCGGGATAGTGAGTTGGAGCGGAACTCGGCAAGCCAAGCAGGCGGGTCTGTCTGCCCCTTGCCGAGCCAGCACCAGCGAGCTCTTGGACAACGCCTGGCCTTATGGCTCCAGGAGAGATAGCGGCCCTAGTCTTGCATTCGGCGAGAAGCCATCTCGAGCTTTTTCTTCTGGACGGGTGAGAGAAGGTCCTCAAACGGTCGGAGGATGGACGCGTACGCAGCATGGCGAAGGGTGCGTCCGTGGAGAGCTGCGAGGTGAGCCGCGCATAACCCGGAAATTGGACAAGGTGCCCCTAAGGGAGGTCGTAGGACAGGACTGTCAGTTGACGCTTGAGTTATTCCAGTAGCCGCGAAGGACGTGTGTCTGTCGGCCAAAGAGGGGCGGTGGTTCGTGGTATGGTTGGCCCGTAGGGGCAGAGTGAGCGGTATAGCACGCCCGTCAGATAATCCGGGCACTCGCTCTGTCAACACCACCGACGGCGTCTCCTGAGAGTCGCTCTTGCTTCTTCTGCCAAAGCCTTGGACGCCCCAGATGGCGATTCGCCAAGACCCGCAATAACTGACTGGAGCGCCATGTTGTAGGCCACCGTGAAGGCCCGCTCCTGCGGTACGGAGACATCCGGGGTGACGCCGCTGCCCTCCCAATTCGCTCCTGTGGCCGGGTTGATCGCGCGTCCGACCGGGATGAAGACCTCAAAGTGCGGATGTAGGCGGTACGACGCCCCGGGATGCGCACCTCCATCCGTTTCTTCCCCAACAAGCGTGGCACGCTGGCGGCTTCTCAGGTCGTAGGCAAATCCCTCCCCAGCCGAGAATGTGACTTTGCTGATCAGAACAAAAACGGGGATATCGCCAAGCCGCTTGCCGGGAACATATGGCAGAGTCCAGTACTGCTGGGTGACATCCTCCTCGCGCCAATAGATGCTGTCTAGGTGTACTGATTCTTCCCCGAAGAGGTAACTGCCGATCAGGGTTGTCATGCCTGGATATCCCCCTGTACATCTGCGGAGGTCGATAATCAGCGCATTCACATTCGCTAGGAAGTTCATTGCGGCTACGGCGGTATCGCCACCCCACACTGGCCTATGGAAATACCGGATATCGAGGTAGCCGACGTTGCCCTGTAGCCTTTCCACCTTGTACAAACCGTAGTTGTCCAGTCTGGCCTCTTGCAGCCGCTCCGCCACCCATTCGGGGTTATGGCGCAATGGGCGGTCGTCGTCAGGCAGCGGTTCGGGATGCCACCTGACCCACAGGTGCTCGTCGTGACTTACTTCTTGTAGATGCAGAGTCAGAGCAAGGGCGAATAGCTCACCCTCTGTGAGATCGGCGTAATCTCCGTCGTCGTGATGTTTCTGAAGGTGCTTACAGATCTCTTCAGCGATGTCGGGGTAGACGTGGTAAGCTCTCAATCTCTCTGAAAGGGTTCTGACTACTTCCGTGTGAGTCGTTGTGTCGATGACACCTGGGTTCGTATCCATAGAGCACTCCTGGCCGTAGACTTGTGTAGGCCTGCAGAAAGGAAGGTCAGCGAACGGCGGCCGCCTCGCTTCCGACCGGCACGGCAAGGCTGTCCTGGCCAGCCGGGCGTCCGCCTGCCTCATCGTCTGCGGATTGCGCCATTCGGGCCAAGATGTGGTCCCATTCAGGCCGGCCGTACAGCAGACCAAAAGCCGGCTGCCGCCGGGCCCACTCGGCGTGGCGGCAGCCGCGGTCGGCGGCTGCGCTCAGTGTAGCGAGCGCCCGGTCCGCCTCCCCCAGATGCGCCCAGGCCAGGGCTGCACCGTGATAATAGACCTCCGGGTGATCGTCGCGCG
>DAIQQD010000256.1:0-2899 GCA_036787015.1 Chloroflexota bacterium | reverse complement strand
CAATGCTGCCACAACGGCTATGATGCCCACGATCACTAGGTAGCCGCCGATGATGTAGGCGATGATGCGTGGCCAGGCGATCACCACGATGCCCACGACGATGCTTATGATACCGCCTACCAGCCCGCTGTGATCTCGAGATGGTTCATGTATGCCTCCTCCAGGCGAGTTGAAGTCACCCGGTTCGCTGGACCCCAGAGGAACACTTCAGACGTGATTCCTCACCTCGTGAGGCAATTTCTTAGGTCCTCGAGTCCGGGTGGCAGCACCCACAGCTACAGCCAGTTGTGCTTCCAGTGGCGCAGGGCTCACAGCAGTACCGCACGCCGTTCTTCTCATACCCGCCACCGGCAATCTGACATCCGCACGCCGGACATAGAGTCTGCTTCATCTCCGTCACCATAGTCTGGACTCCTCTCCACCTTCAAACAGGTAACACTCGCTACTCGGTGTTGGCACAAGTCGCCTCTGAGTCTGCCTGCACACCACACGGTGCCTCTAAGTGACGCCTAGGCGATCCTTGAGCATCGACCAATCCTGATCGTCGAGTACACTCCGGGCATACTTTGACCCGAGGTTGAATCGCTCCGCCGGCAGACTGGCCTTGGCAAAAGCCAACAGGTTCCCCACCTCATCTATGTCCGCTGAAGACAGTATCATCCCCAGGTTCTCCATGGCTTCCTGAGGCGTCTGGTTGCTGAGTATGGCCCTCCATGCGGTTTCCAGTTCTTCAGCGGTGCAGAGATTCCAGAGAGCCGATTGGATCTGTTCTTCCTCTTGATCAATGTGTATCAAGAAGAATGATATGAATCGGTTGAATGCCAGGTAGAACTCGAGGCCGAGCTCCCGGCGTTTCTCCAAACCACCCGCCTGACCTCGCATAGCATCGAGCTGAAGCAGCAGGTTGTCGAGCAGATGGTCAACGTGGCGATGCTGCTTATCCAGCCTTTCCACTGCCCCTGGTATCTTGGCAGACAACAAGGGATGAATGAACTTCTCCTCCATGCTGTGATGGTGAAGGCGGATGCCAGCTGCGATGGACTGGAGTCCACCATAGAGAGTCTCGAGAGACATGTGATCTGCGTAGTCCGTTTTCCCCGCCTTTGTCGACATCTGGAAAAGGCGATTGCGCCATCCCTTATGGATGGTGGTGTATATCTCGAGTCTTGATCCTGCTCGCATCGTTCACCCTCCTTTTTGCCAAGAGCACCATCTAGAACATCTGAATGGGGATGGTGTAGCGCTCATTCGGGCCCGTTCTACTAGTGTCTCGCTTGGGCTCCTCTCTTGATTCCCGTTCCTGTTCCTGTCCCATCTGCTGCTCTCCATCTGTCATTGGTCAATACCCCCCATTTAGAATACTCAGCAGGCGCGCAGTCCTGTACGCGGATCTCCGCTGTGACTATGGGCCAATTGCGTCGCGTGTGTGATCCATCGCCGCCAGTATAGGCGGCTTGACGACGGGGACACCATTGGTATGTCTACTTAGCCCATGCCTGTGGTTCGTACCTAAAGAATGCGTGCCGAGGTAGGCCTGTATGATGCCCCGTGCAGGATCTTTGAGCCAGCCGTTGCCATTGAATAGGGTGTGGAGCGGTCAGGGTCTCCGACTATCACGACCTCACTGAACGCACAACGGCAGGCCGGAGGGATAAGTACCCTCCACATCCCACCACTAAGTATGCTTCCTAATGGTTTCACCTCCAACCACCCTGCAATACTGTCGTTGTGAATCGTTCGTTGGCTAGGTGGAGTTGACCGAACAAGGAGGGCTGTATGTGGCATATGAACGAAGGAATGGGGTGGTGGATGGTGTTCGGTGGCATTGTGTCAATACTCTTCTGGGCCGGGATCATAGCCCTCGTGGTCTGGGTGATCGCGAAACTGGCAGGCAGTGGGGGATCCGAGAAGTCAAGTGGCGGGAGACAGAATCCACTGGACATAGCCAGAGAGCGTTACGCCAGAGGGGACATCACCCGGCAACAACTTGAAGAAATGAAGAAGGACCTCACCTGATCCGTACTCAAGATGCGTAGAGAGCGGCCCGCTCTGCCCCGCATGTTTGCGGGACATCCAACAGACTGGCACTCAGAGACGGGCTGATGTGCCGACCAGGATTGGATCAATGGCGTTGAGTAGCCGAGAGGAGGTTATTGATGAAGGTACTGATAGTATTTGACACCCGTTACGGTAACACGCACAAGCTTGCCGAGGCCGTGGCTGAAGGAGCACTGGAGATCAGAGGTACAGAGGCTCATCTGAGGCGTGTGGAGATCACCGAACCCGAAGTCATCATCAGCCAACATGAGGACTGGCGCAAGGCGAATGAGAGGTTCAAGGCTGTTCCTCAAGTGACTCTGGAAGAGTTGGCTCAAGCGAACGCCATTGTTCTTGGTTCCCCTACAAGGTACGGAAACATGACTGCGGCCATGAAGAAACTCATCGACAGCACTGGGAGACTGTGGGCTGAAGGCAAACTCTTCGGCAAAGTCGGTGCGGCTTTCACCAGTACTTCCACACCGCACGGCGGAAACGAGACTACCCTGATCACGATGTTCTTGCCGATGTATCACCACGGCATGATAGTGGTCACACCCGGCTATGGAGACCCGGCAGTCTTCGCGGCTGGATCGCCGTATGGAGCGTCTTCGGTGAGTGGACCGGGCGCAGACAAACCTCCTACCGAGAGTGACCTGAAGGTGGCTAGATTTCTGGGCCACAGGGTGGCAAAGGTCGCCAGGGCGCTGTCATCGGTCAAGCTGTGATAGCCGCGAAACCGGCTGACATTTGAAACGCCAAGAAGGAACCGGCGCCAGGTGACCAACGAACCTCAGGCGACGACAAGGGAGAGCGGGATGTCTTACATCAACAGCAGCCGCAGCGCACGACCCAGGGTGGT
>DAIQQD010000061.1:0-10516 GCA_036787015.1 Chloroflexota bacterium | reverse complement strand
TGTGAAACCAGAACTGACTGCCAGCCACTTGATCGCAGAGACTGCCACAGTCTATTGACCCACGGCAATCTCATTCTTGATTCAGTTCTCAGTAGGGGTCTTCTTGAGCCGGCGAATGCCATAACGCATCAAATGATACAAGGCGAACGGTGACGCGATAATCAGCAACAGGACCATCTCCCACTGCATCGGTCTTCCCCCTTTCTCAGTCTCCACGGTGTATTTAGGAGTCAGGTTCATTTCCATCTCGACGCGCCCTGTCTGACCTTACTGTAGCAGTCCCGGCAATACACAGGTCTGCGATCCCGGGGTTCAAAGGGTAGCTGTGTTGCCCGGCCACACTCAGCGCACACTGCGCGGAACATCTGTCGCCTGGGCTGCCATGGCTGGCTGTAACCGCTGTAAACAGAAGAGCCATTGTCCTTTTGCAGCAGCTTGGCGGCGCGGCACCATTTGCAGCGCTTAGGGTCGTTGGTGAAGCCCTTCTCAGCGAAGGACTCCTGCTCGCTGGTGCTGAAGGTGAAATCAGAACCGCAGTCAGAGCACTTGATGGATTTTTCCACAAAACTCACAGGGTGGCCTTCTTTCTGGAGATAGTTGGCTAGAGTCGGGGTCATCCAGAGCCCGTGGCTACACTTGGGGAGGCTAACAGACTAATGACAACCTGAACTGAAACCAGTGAGCTTGATCGTAGCACATCACCACCGAGTAAGCAAGTGAATCATTCGATTCCGAACAACTGTGACCGAAATGAGAGGTGACGACGCTGAATTCACCAACACCCAAGTGAGACAGGAACAAGAAAGCCCACCCTGTTCGGATGGACTTCCGTGTTCCGCCATCGGGTTCGTCTGTTCCCTCGACCCTATTCCTTTTCGTACTTGAAGGAGACCTTGATCTTTGTCCGATAGGCGCGGACCTTCCCTTCGTCGATCTGGAGGTCCATTTCCACGACCTCGGCAATGCGGAGGTCTCTTAGACTCTTGGCTGCCTGCTCCACAGCCGCTCCGGCAGCCTTCTCCCATGACTCCGTGCTGGTCCCCACCAGTTCAATCACCTTGTACACGCTGTCTGCCATGATTTCCTCCTTCTTCTGCAATCCCTGGTTCACTTGGTAGTCAGGTGACCACGCGAAACACCGCGAAGCCACTTTGGATGACCTTTTTCCCTGACCTATTTGGCCAGTCGTCGGGGTCATCTAGATCCCGTTGGCTGCGATGGGAGCTCTATTCAGTTTTGGGTGACGGTAGCTTCACCTTGGCCGCCTCCGGGCGACCACCACGCCCCGTGCCAGCCTCGTACTCTACCTCCTGGCCTTCCTTGAGAGAGGAATACTCCAGACCTTGAAGCTGGCTTCGGTGAAAGAAGAGGTCCTTCCCTTCCTCAGTTAGGATGAACCCAAAGCCCTTGTCCGAAATCAGTTTCTTGATTGTGCCCTTCGCCATAACAAAGCCCCTTTCTATTTGCCACCTTGGCAGCGGTAATACGAACAGCAGATTGCCTTCAGCCTGATACCCCCACAACCCCAGTTTGGATGCCGAGGGTGGACATCTCTGCACCGCTTCTCTGACTGATGCCTTGGGGATGCTGGTCAAGTCGCCCCTCTGCCCTCTTTGCATAGATGCGAACGCTGTCTTGCCCACACTCCATGCACTTCCTGGGATTACCAGTTGCTCCAGATGTCTTCCCACACTTGCCACAAACGAGAGTTGTTGTGCTAGCCACTCTTCTGCCCTCCTTACCAGAATCTGCTGACGACCTTCACTCCAACCGGGGAGGTCATGAGACGTCACTCCTTCAGAATGATTACAACTGGTGCCACCAAAGCAAACCTACTTAAGGTGAATATCGGCTGCCTCGCCGGGCTCTTTCTCCCCAGCAGGCCTAGTACATCTGCACAGGGATAGTGTAGCTACCGTTTCTAGTGGGCTTCCTGGTATCTAAGCTTCGGTTCTTCCTTGGGCTTCTCCTTTTCCGCTTTCATGTCCTGCAAGTTCTCTCCTCTGCTGCATTTTGCCCTCAATAGGCAGTCTCTTGGAATCCCGATGCGCTCATAGTTTTCTCTTAGGCGCGAAGACTCACGTAGAGGGTGGAATGGTCAAAAAAGTTTGAACACCTTTTTCAATAGCCAGAGGGATTATGAAAATGACTGCGATAACAAGTGCTACATGGATCAGAGCGCCCAGATTGAAGACGAACAATCCCAGTAGCCACAAGACTAAGAGAATAATGCCAATGACTAACAACACCCCCCATACTGCCTCCCCTTTATTCATTTTCGAACCGTACGTACGTGCGTCCATTGTCTTGTCGGTTTAGGCCGCCGCTTGAAGCTGTTCTTCGCCGAACCGACCCCCCGTCAGGTTGGGGTCGAACCTGAGCCAATAGAAGAACCTGTCCTGATCAGGCGTGACGACAATCACTCTCCCAAACATGGCATGCTGCGGGCTATCCTGGTCAGTGACCAAGACTCTCTGCTCAACCTTGAATAACGCCACTTCCGCCCTCCTGATATCTGGATCGCAGAATGCGACGGCACCAAGAGCCGATTGGCGCCGTCGCATTCTCTGCATGCCCTCCGGCTCATCTGGCCGGATGTCGCGGCTGCGTTTGCGATTTGGCGTCCACCTGGACGGCACTGGCCGGTTTCTGAGCCACTGCCACGTTGTGGCGCACTGACACGTGCTGAACGACCGGCGCAGCATGTCCTTGTTTCTCGTGCCAGACGGCTTCGGCCTTCAGCCAGTGTTCCACGTCACACCCGTGCGGATGCCCTTGCTCTTCCCAAATGTGATAGGCGATCAACTGTACTTCCTGTTCGTGGTGCATTTCTTCCTCCTTACGTGATACGACCTGTGGCTATCAGCCCGTTGGCCGTTCTATATGATAGGTATTGGCACTACTGACTCGGATGCCGGAGCGGCGTCACGGTATCCGGAAGGCCTCGGGCTTGAGACAGCAGCGTTCTCCAGCGGGTTCAGCAGGCCCTGGACTCTGGCCTGGAAAGTCAGCTTCTGGATCAAGTCTTTGGTCACCTCTTCCCAGGTGAACCGCCTGGCGGTGCGCCTGGCTGACTGGCGAATCAGGTGTTTCTCCTCCGGGTGTTCTTCCAGGTACACCACGTAGGCTTCTATCTCCTCCGGATCGGCAGTCTCCAGGATAACCGAGTTGTGCAGGTGAACAGCGTAGTCTTCTCCAGTACCGCCGGTGAAGGCGATCCCTCCTGCCGCCATGGTCTCCAGGCCAACCAGTCCAAATGGCTCATGGCCACTGTTGGCCAGGACGGCGTCGGAAGCATGATAGATTATGCGGAGGAGCTCCGGTGAACAATGGAACCTTATGTTCAAGACGTCGGCTCCATCCCGGTCTCCGATAGCATCCAGCTGGTCCTTCAGGTTGCTGCCGCTGCTCCTGATGTCTTTCACCCTTAGACCCAGGGAACGGGCATTGTGCAACACTTCTTCGCCGTGGTGTTCTATTCCCCCTCTGGCCAGGAGAACGGTCCTGAGCCCTCTGGCCTTGAGTCCCGCGGCCGCTGCGAAGGCGGCGTTCCATCGTTTGTCCGGGTCCCAGCGGGCTATCTTGGCCAGAATCAGGTCGGCATCCAGGCTTCTGCCCAGCCGGCTAGATACATCCGTGTCGATGTCATCGAGTGAAGACGATGGAATGCCGTTGGCGACCACCAGAGGGTTCACCCCCAGCCTCCACATGGAGTGCTTCATATACCGGCTGACCGTGGTGATGGTGGTGGTGAATGCCAGCCGTTTCCAGTCTATACGGTCGAAGCCAAACGTGTTGTTGGCATTCCAGAACATGACCACTCCGTCCCTCAGGCCTTGCTGGTGAAGCCGGTCGCTGAGGCGGCACATGGCTTCAGCCGTGTGCCACTCCTCACCCATGATGACCACCAGCTTGTTCTGTTCCAACGCCGGCTTAACGATGTGCTCAGTAACAAACCCTGGAATGGATTCATTGAAGTCATGCAGCTTCTGACTCTCGCCTTCATAAACCCCTTTGGGGTAGTACTGACTGATCCACTGGCACCAGGGGTGAAGCGAAAGCTGGCCCTTGTTGCATGCCTCACCGCCTCTGAGGACGGAATCGCCGATGAAGAAGAGGTGAGTGTCAAAGCCCTGATCGGCTAATGCCCGGGAAAGGTTGGTTATCCTTACCCCCAGTCCTCCGGCCGATGAGTAGCAGCCCGGTCCCTCAAAGGAAAGGAGAACAAAAGTCGTGTTCTCCGGAGCTATTGTAGGT
Source organism: Chloroflexota bacterium (assembly GCA_036787015.1). Lineage (GTDB taxonomy): Bacteria > Chloroflexota > Dehalococcoidia > UBA2247 > RBG-13-53-26 > JAFGCL01. Next base: position 6,259 of record DAIQQD010000061.1, on the reverse strand, counting down.
CTCATTTCAGATATCTCTTCTCTGGCTTGCTTTCCCGATCAGTTCAGGTAGTCCGGATCCCAACACATGGCCCAGGCCTGTATCATCTCTTTCACCAGGGGCTCATTCAGCTGGCTCTTTGCGTCCAGCAATGCAGGTTTGGTCTCCTTCAGCCGGATAGGCAACCAGCCCTTTGACTCCCCGTCTGATCCTTTGTCTATGATCAGCGCGCTGTTCTTGGGCTTGCGTCTCTCCAACTCAAGCGCCGACAGCTTCGTCCAGCTTCTCCCGTCTCCCCCGTTCCCCTTGTTTACCGTAAACAGGCCCTTCTTTCCTATCTTGAAATCCTTCTTCTTGGCTTTTCCTTGTGCGGTCCACCCGTTTATGGTCAGCAGGTAACCACGGGTATCGGGTTTCGCTCTTTCCCAAATCTCGAAGCGCCTTCTGGCTCCATCCGCGGTGTTAACAGCCTCCAATTGAATGGCGCGTTTATAGACGGTGGGGAGGTCTGTTGCATATCCTCGCACCACTGACTTCTCTTGCCAGCCGGCAATTTGTATCTCACCCGTCTTGCCAGCCCCTTCGTTCTGTCCGAAGACCGCTTGTTCTTCAACCCAGAACTTCCGTTCACAGTAGGGGCAGACCACTGACCTCATGTTACCTCCATGCAATGTAGATTGACCTATAATAACCTATCATTACCTATTTGTCAAGTCCCCGACGGGAAGAAATGAATGGCGTGAAGTCCCCTTGGGGCTTGCCGTAGGATACACTCCGGAATATGCTTAGAACGGCTCACTAGGATATGGAGCGACCATTGAAGGAGATGGCAGGCGATGATTATACATTGGCTATCGTGCGGGTCAGAAAGCCTGCATATAATGGCAACATGCCCCAACTGCTATGCGACTGAGGCAGGTTTGCTTTTGGGGACAGCGGCCACCGGGTACGCCGGTAGAATTACTGCCACGTGTGTTGACTGCGGCAAGTCTGTGGACTACTACGTAGATGCCAACGTGCAGAAGATCTGGAAGCTGGATCCCGTGGAGTCCAAGAGGGTTCCTCCCGAACAGTAGCTTGACGAAAAGCCGAGAAGTACCCCAGTGCGGTCAGGGTATTACCTAACCTGGGGTTAGCCAAGTCAGTCACTATCGGTAGGAGATTCTTCGAGGCTATCCAGTATCTCCTTTGCCCTCTGGGCTTCCGATGCTAGTACATGGATTTCTACTGGCACACCCATCTTGCTGAAAAGGCTGAAGAAGTCGCCTGCAACTCTGCCCATTTTCATCGAGCAGGGAATACCCTCATCTCCGAGGATTTCGGCCCACATCTGCGCCACCACGTCATTTGGGGCAGTAGCGATACGCACTAGTGACTCATGCTTGTTGCCCACTTCCTCCACTTACCCGCCAGCAGTCATTCTACCACCCAACCTCAGCTTGGATACAGAGGGGGAGGGTGGAGACTCGGGCTCCGGTCGGGGCACCAGAACCAAGTCCTCTTGGCACACTTGATTCTGCAGCAGGCAGCTACGTTACTAGAGCGCAAGGATGGCCCCGTTCTGGAGCACCCGACTGCACCTTGTCCGATGATGTCTTGCTTGAAGGTCACGGGATTAGGATGTCTCGAATCCAGATTGGACCATCCCTGTCAATCTACAAGACTCCGGCGATCGTCTCTAAACCAGTCTTCGCCCTGGGTTACCAGCGTGCGATCTGGACAAGCCGATGCGATGGACGGGACTCGAGTTCCCTCTGAAACGCGGACCGACTGTCTTCAGAAGCGGAATCGTTCACGGTGAGTCAACGCGACAAACAACGAACTGGCGGTGAGTCATCCTCAAATCATATAATTGAGTAAACCTGACCGCATGGCATGCCTCACCCCGACCGAACTGACCCCCGTTTGGTGATTGAACTGGGGAACTGGCGTGAAAAGAAGAGCTTCAACTGATGGACATTGAGCAAGCGAAGTGGCACAAGAGAAGATGGATCGCCCTGGCTTTTCTGGGTTTCTCCCTCCTGGTCATATCCTTGGACACGACAGTGGTCAACCTGGCCCTGCCGTCCATATCCAAGGAACTTGGCTCAAGCTCCAGCGGACTGCAGTGGATCGTTGATGCCTACATACTAGTCTTTGCTTCTTCGCTCCTGACCTTGGGCTCCATCGGTGACAGGATAGGCAGGAAGAAGACCCTCCAGATAGGCCTGATAGCCTTTGGGCTCTTCTCTCTGGGCGGGGCTCTATCGACTTCAACTGGCATGCTCATCGGTATGCGGGCCATGATGGGACTCGCCGGGGCAGCCATGATGCCTTCCACGCTATCCATTCTGACAGCCACTTTCCGCGAACCCAAGGAGCGCGCTCAGGCCATTGCCATGTGGGCCGCAGTTTTCGCACTTGGGTCGGGCATCGGCCCGTTGGTCGGAGGCTACCTTCTGGAGCATTTCCAGTGGGAGGCCGTGTTCTACATCAATCTGCCGATCGTCGCGATTGGGCTGATCGGCGGATACTTCTTCATCCAGGATTCCAGGGATGAGCACCCGCGAAAGGTGGACTTGGTAGGATCGCTGCTCTCCATCGCCGGCCTATTCGCTCTGGTGTATGGCATCATCGAAGCCGGACAGAGTAGCTGGACGGACCACAAGGTGCTCTATGCTTTTGGCGCTGCATCTGTCCTGCTCGTCGCCTTCGCCGTGTCGGAATGGCGTTCATCAGAACCCATGTTGCCTTTGAGGTTCTTCAAGAACATGTCTTTCACTGGGGCGAACATGGCTCTGACGCTCATCTCATTCGCCATGTTCGGGATTATGTTCTTCATGAGCCAGTACTTCCAGACGGTGCAGGGCTACAGCGCACTCCAAGCCGGAGTACGCCTGCTGCCTATGGCAGCCATGTCTTTCGTCGCCGCGGTAATGTCAGCCAGGATAGCACAACGTGTCGGCACCAAGGTGGCGGTCGGAACGGGCATTCTGATAGCCTCTGGCGGCCTCTTCTATCTCTACAGGATCGCTGAAGCTGACACCAGCTACGGCATGATCGTGATCGGGATGTGTATTATCTCCATGGGCATGGGCCTCACCATGAGCCCGGCCACCAACTCCATTATGGGATCGCTTCCAATCAACAAGGCCGGCGTCGGTTCTGCCATGAATGACACCACTCGCATGCTGGGCGGCGCTTTGGGAGTGGCGGTGCTCGGTACGATCATGAACAATCTCTACATAGCCAGGATTAACGATGCACTTGGCGGAACCCTATCGTCATCGCCTCAGCTTCTGGAGGCGGCTCGCAGTAGCATCCAGGGAGCACACATTGTCGCTGAGCAGATGCAAAGCATCAATCCCCCGTTGGCCGGTATGATTGTTGAGAGTGCCAATCAGGCGTTCATGTCCGGCATGGTGCGCGGCATAATGATTGCGGCCATCATCATGGCGGTGGCATCGCTGCTCACGTTTGTCATCCTTCCCATGCGGGTGCGCCCAGCGAAGGAAGAGGATCAAACCACCCCTCTTCCGGAGATCGACAAAGAGACGACTCCAATCTCGCCACAATGATGTTGAAGCAGTGACCAAGCTGCCTCAAGCTGCCGGCCCGGCTGGAAGTGCACGCTGGAGGCCTTTGTACCACCCTCTACCTTGAGCATTCCGCTTTGCTTTTCTCATGCCTCGATTCTATGAGCCATCGTGCTTGGCCACAAAGATCGGTGAAGGCAAGATCGCTAGAAGAAGGCGAGACCAGTCCGGTCATCATAGCCAACAAGGTCCACTGTAACGTTGCCTGCGGCAACACTGTGAAAAATGTGCTGCTTCAGGATTCACTATCACTCAGCAGGATTTCAGGTTGGCCCCAAACCTGCGAAGGGACGCATGGCCTTCTACTACAGGCAGTCTGCTAAGACTGCTCTTGCTCTTGATGCGGTCATACAGCGATGATATAGTTGGGACGCTGTGGCAAAGGTGCTGTTTGCGGCTGGTCTGGCTTCCTTCATTCTCGCTTTCTTCGCTGAGATTGCCTTCATTCTGTTGGGATTGACGGCTGTCAGTGGAAGTAGCGGTGCCTTTCCTACTTGGATCTCAGGCCTGGTCATTTGGGGATGTATCGGCCTCGGTGTGCTCTGCTGGATAATTGCAGCGACTCTTGCGCTCATTGATCTGTTCAAGAACAGGCCATAGTCTCCAGAACAAGAACGTCAGAACCTTCAGCCTGTTTCCCTCCCCCTTCAGTCCTGGATGGTCACGGGGATGCCTATGAGGCTAAGCTTTGTTTCAATAATTCGCCGGTGCTTGATACTGCGACATAAGACAGGGCCAAACGCATCCTATGTCTCTGCAAGCCCCTTCGCATCCAAGCTGAGGTTGACAGCCTCGTTTGTCTACCACTATCCTAAGACTCAGCAGGGGACGCCCAACATCTGCTTGTAGCTGATCGCTTTGGCAGCGGGGGTTCATGTAGAAAGGAGAGACATGGCTCGGGAATCGCTGTTACTGATGTTGGAGGATTTGGCCAGCAAGGTCAGGTCACTCGAACTTGAGAAGAGGCAGGCCGCCGCTAGGATGGAAGCACTTGAACGTGAGAAGAACGAAGCCGTCGCCACGGCACGAGCGCTTGAACGCGAGGCGGGCGAATTGGCCAAGCTGATCACCCTGGCCGGTGAAAAGGTGGAAGAGATACTCAAAATCGGAGCCGATGAGGATGTGTTGCGGCCGCAGGCAGTCAGTGCGCCTGCGGAATCGGAGAACCTCGGGCAGCTCGGGGAATTCTCTCCTGTGTCACAGAAGCAACCGAAACGGCTCACCCCTCGCGCTTTCATTCCAGACTAGCCTGCGGACCGGGTGGTCGCGGCCCCAGAGGCAGACGGAGAGGCGCGATTGTGTTCGAGACTCCCTGGTCTCCGACGGGAGTTTGATAGAGACCCAGCAACACTCACGAAGGGTGGGCAGAGATACCCACCCTTCCTTGTATCCAGGCTGAGGTTGACACCCTCAGTTGTCTGCCACTATCCTAAGACCCGGCGGAGGGGCGTCGAACCATTACCTCTATGTGGTCACTTGGGTAGTGGGGAGTCAGTAGTGAAACCGACCTCGGAAGGGTCGGTTCTTTTATATTGACAGGCGGTGTTATTTTTGAAGGCTCTGCCCTGGGGATTATGACGATGGGTCGGCCGCCATTCGGTGCCATGCCAGGGCAGAAGGGAAATCAGAAAGGGTAAGGGGGCATGATGCAGAGAGAGATGAATCCCTTCCTCATCGCCAGGGTGTTCCTCTATGGCATGGCGACAGGGCTTCTGGTTGCACTAGTGTTGTGGTTCATTGACAGCGTGTTTTCTCACCGTCTAGGAGAAATCGTGTGGGGGCGATAGGAGATAGGACTTCAGGCCATCTTCGATAGCAGCGCCAGCCAGTCCAATAACCTCAGCTTCTTCTAAGTAGTCTCTAATCTGATTCCAATCCATGACCGCTTCACATGTGTCATGATAGGGGCGTCTTAGACAGGACACCCCCCGGTCTGAGGCGAAGAGAAAGAGAAGCCTACCCTCAAGGTAGGCTTTCTTCTTTACCCGGCGATTCACCCCACCCTCAACTCTGTGTCCTCATCGTCTCTCCCGTCCTGTCCTCTTCAGCCCCGGATGGTCACTGGACATCCCCCTCCGTATCCAAGCTGAGGTTGACACCCTCAGTTGTCTGCCACTATCCTAACACTCAGCGGGGGACGCCGAACATCTGATTGCATCTGGTCACATCGGCATTGGGGTCAGTCGAAAGGAGAGACATGGCTCAGAAATCGCTAATACAGCAGCTGGAGGAAGTGGCTGGCAAAATCAGGTTGCTTGAACGTGAGAAGGGTGAGGCGGTCGCCAGTATGCAAGCGCTTGAACGTGAGAAGAGGGAGGCTGTCGCTGCGGCACAAACGCTTGAACGCGAGGTGGCCGGATTGGTTGACCTCATTACTCTGGCTGGCGAGAAGGTAAATGAGATACTCAAGATTGGAGTGACCGACGATGTACCGCAACCACCGGCAGTCAACGCGCCTGCAACATCAACGGCCCCTGAACGGCTGAGGGAGTTCTCTGGTGACCCCCAGAGGGAGCTGAAAGGACGGTTCCCTCGCGTTTTCGATCCATCCGAGTACGGGGCCCAATAGTTCCTCAACTGGGGGATGCCGCCCTTGTGCCTGAATCGTTCCACAAGCTCTCCTCGTTGTTCGGCCATTCCACATCAAAGGCGAACTTGCTGACCATACCTCCTTTCCCCGGGACATCCTACAAGTTCAGCCCTAG
>DAIQQD010000060.1:0-10598 GCA_036787015.1 Chloroflexota bacterium | reverse complement strand
AGCAGCTCCACGGTCTCGTGAGCGAAGGTGCGGGCGACGATGCCGTTCACGAAACGGCTCAGCGTCCGGGCGACATCAGAGATGCTCTCTCTCTTTCCCAGCCCAACCTCGGCGGGGGAGAGGTAGATGGCATACCCTCCGAGCTGCCACATGGCCACCTCAAAACTGACACGGGTGCGCAACGAGGGCTTCTCAAAGAGAAGCGCTATGGTCTTCCCCTTGAGGGCAGCACCTCCCCTGTGCCCGCCTTTGAGGAAAGCAGCACTCTTGATGAGATGCTGGATTTCTTCAGAGGTGAGATCGGCTATTGAGAGCAGGCCTGTTGAAACTGCCAAGACTTACCTTCTGTCCTGATGGACGGTGCGACGACCATTTCCACGTCATGCATCTGTGCGATGGTGGCAGCGCCGCAGACGCCCATGGCGGTCCGCAGAGCGCCGACGAGGTTCTGAGTCCCATCGCTGACTGTGGTGGGGCCGAATAAGATCTGCTGCAACGGAGCGCGGGTGTCCACTTTGATGCGTCTGCCCCGAGGCAAGGCCGGATGGGGGCTGGCCATTCCCCAGTGGTACCCATGACCTGGTGCCTCATCGGCCTGAGCCAGGATGGCGCCCAGCATCACGGCATCAGCGCCGGCGACAAAGGCCTTGCACAGGTCGCTTCCGGCGTGGATACCTCCGTCCGTGATGATAGCCACGTACTTCCCGCTCTTCTTGAAGTATTCATCTCTGGCAGCGGCGCAGTCCATCGTCGCCGTTACCTGCGGCACGCCTATGCCCAGGACCTGCCGCGTGGTGCAGGTGGCCCCCGGGCCCACCCCCACCAGAAGGCCGACTATGCCGGTCTTCATCAGTTCCATAGCGGCACTGTAGCTGACAGCATTCCCGACTACCACCGGAATGGGGATGGACTTACAGAGTTCCGAGAAGACAAGCCCCTTCAGGCTCTTGGACTGATGCCGGGCCGTGGTAACTGTCGATGCCACCACCAGCACATCCGCGCCCGCTTCGACGACGGTAGAGGCCAGCTTCTTGGTGTTAGCCGGCGTCACGGAGACGGCACAGATGCCACCATTCCTCTTTATCTCCCGGATCCGGTCTCCAACCAGTTTCTCTTTTATCGGCTGAGAGTAGACCTTCTGGAGCAAGGGGGTAGCCTGGTTCATGGGCGCCTGGGCAATCTCGGCCAGGATATCCTCCGGCTTCTCATAGCGGGCCTGCACGCCCTCCAGGTTCAACACAGCCAACCCGCCCAGCTTGCTGAAGGCCACGGCGAACTTCGGATCAACCACGGCATCCATGGCCGCCGCCAGAATGGGAACAGGGAACGTGAGGTTTCCCAGCTTCAGATCGATCGACGTCTGCTCAGGATTGACGGTAACGTCGCCGGGGACTATGGCTACTTCCTCAAAGCCATAACAGCGGCGCATGTCTCTGAATTGGCGAACAGGCATACTCTCTCGTAGAACCAGGGGTTATTTAGCACCAAAGGATATCAAAGGCCATCCGCAAAGTCAATTTGCGCCAAGGGAAACTGCCCCCGAGTAACTCTGAGGGACTTCCCGAGAGAAAGCTAGTATACTGGAGCCCAATCAGGAGGACTGGATCATGCCCGCGCTCTACGTTGTGGCCACCCCCATCGGCAACCTCGAGGACGTCACACTGAGGGCCATTCGCGTCCTCAAAGAGGTGAAGCTGATCGCCGCCGAAGACACGCGGAAGACCAGGCGCCTTCTGGACCACTACGGTGTCCATACGCCCATGACCAGCTACCACGAGCACAACAAGATGACCAAGCTGGGGTATTTGCTGCGCTTCCTGGAGACAGCCGATCTGGCGCTGGTGTCAGAGGCGGGAATGCCGGGGATCAGCGATCCCGGATACGAGCTGGTGGTGGCGGCAGCCAGGCAAGGCGTCCAAGTCGTGCCCATCCCGGGCCCATCGGCAATCGTGGCCGCCGTGGCCGCTTCCGGGCTGCCGACCGACCAGTTCACCTATCTGGGCTTCCTGCCACGGAGGAAGCCCGAGAGGCTTCGGCTGCTGGAGCAGATAGCACAGGAACCAAGAACCATGGTTGCCTTCGAAGCCCCTCACCGCCTCACCGACACCCTGAGAGACATGCTCGAAGTGCTGGGCAACAGAAGAGTATCCATTGTTAGAGAACTGACCAAGCTCCACGAGGAAGTCTTCCGGGGCACGACAAGCGAAGCCATCGAGCACTTCCAGCAACCAAGAGGCGAGTTTACTATCGTCGTTGAGGGAAGCCAGAAGGAGGCCAAGCCAGCACTGACGGCAGAGATAGAGAACGAGATTGTGGCTCTGCAGCGGCAGGGAGTTCCCGCTAGAGAGGCCATCGCCCGCTTGTCAGCCATCACCGGCTTGCCCAGAAAGAGACTCTATCAGTCCTGGCTCGAACTTAAGCGCGACGAGTGAAGGTTTGTGCTAGAATATCCCCCAGAGTCAAACCCTCATGGAGCGAGTTCTCGTCTGTGTAGCCTGGCCGTATGCCAACGGCTCACTGCATCTTGGCCATATCGCTGGAGCCTACCTGCCGGCCGACATCTTTGCCCGATATCACCGCGCCAAGGGCGACGAGGTCCTGATGGTCTCTGGGAGCGATCAGCATGGCACCCCCATAACCATCCGCGCCGAGCAAGAGCAGACGACACCACAGGAAGTAGCCTCCAAGTATCACAGAGAGTTCCTGGACTCCTGGAGGCGGCTGGGCATTGAGTTTGACCTCTTCACCACCACCGGCACCGCCAATCATGCCCGGGTGGTCCACGACATCTTCCTCACTCTTCTGCAGAAGGGCTACATATACCGCGAAAGCATGCCACAGCCTTTCTGCCCCAAATGCCAGCGCTACCTGCCGGACCGCTACGTTGACGGGACCTGTCCCTTCTGCGACTTCAAGGAGGCCAGGGGCGACCAGTGTGACAAGTGCGGCAAGCCCACCAACCCGCTGGAGTTGAAGGATCCTCGTTGCCGTCTGTGCGGAAGCACCCCTCAGGCCAAGACTTCGGAGCACTTCTTCCTGCGCCTGAGCGCCTTCCAGGAACCCCTGCTTAACTGGGTGAAGCCCCAGGGCCACTGGCGGCAGAATGTCCAGAACTTCACCCTCCGCTACCTTGAAGAAGGGCTAAAGGATCGGGCCATCACCAGGGACATCGAATGGGGAGTGCCCATACCGCAGCCCGGTTTTGACCAGAAGAGGATCTATGTCTGGTTCGAAGCGGTCATCGGCTATCTCTCGGCCAGCCAGGAGTGGGCTAAGCTTCATGGCCAAGAGGACGCCTGGCAGGCATTCTGGAAACAAGAGACAAAGAGCTACTACTTCATCGGCAAGGACAACATACCGTTCCACACCATGATCTGGCCGGCTATGCTGATGGGATACGGAGGATTGAACCTTCCCTATGATGTCCCGGCCAATGAATTCCTGACCATCGAAGGGAAGAAGCTGTCCACCAGCCGCAACTGGGCGGTATGGCTACCGGATTACCTGCAACGTTACTCACCCGATCCGTTGCGCTACTTCTTGTCGGCCAACATGCCGGAGACGTCCGATGCCGACTTCTCGTGGCGGGAGTTCGTGCGGCGTAACAACGATGAACTGGTGGCCACCTACGGCAACCTGGTTCATCGCGTTCTGACGTTCACCTTCCGGCATTTCGATGGCCGCGTGCCCACACCTCAGGAACTCGATACCAGCAGCCAGTCACTGCTGGAGAAGGCCAAGACCACAGTTGGCGCTGTCGACTCCCTCCTCTATAATTGTCATTTCAGAGACGCCGCAAAGGCGACCATGTCCCTGGCCCAGGAAACTAATCGCTATCTGGATGAGAAATCACCTTGGAAGACACTGAAGACAGACCGAGAGTCATGCGCCACCGCCCTCTTCGTCTCGCTTTCGTCGATCGCCAACCTGAAGACGCTCTTCTACCCCTTCCTTCCGTTCAGCTCGGAGAAGCTGCACCAACTCCTGGGCTGCAAAGGCACCGTCAAGGAGGAGGGATGGGGTTTTCACCAACTGCCGGCGGGGCAGAAGCTGGCCACGCCGGAGCCGCTCTTCACCAAGCTGGACGAATCAGTGGTGGCCGAAGAGAATGCCAGATTGGGCCAACTGCCATCGCATACTGCCTGAGACAAGCCAAGAAAGGAGCATGTTGAGCATCGCCTGGACCTATGATCCCGTCAAGTCAGAAATGGCCAGAGTGGATGGGGAAATCGAGGAGGTGGCCAGACTTGCTCCCGCGGAGATGACCGAGCAACTGCAGCATGCTCTGCAGGGCGGAGGGAAGAGGGTCCGCCCGGCCTTGACGCTCCTGGCCGGCAGGTTCAGGAAGTACAATGTGGGAGTGCTGGTGTCCATGGCCGTGGGTGTGGAACTGCTGCACACGGCTACCCTGGTCCACGACGATACCATAGACGATGCGCAGCTCCGCCGGGGCAAGATGAGCATCAAGCAGCGCTGGGGCAACAGCAACGCCGTTCTGGTCGGGGACTACCTGTTTGCCAGCTCCGCTCGCTTCGTGGCTGAGACCAGGAACATACGAGTCATCAAGCTCTTTGCCCAGACCCTGATGACCATCTGCAGTGGCGAGATTCAAGAATCCATCAACGCCTTCGGCAGCGACAGGGAGCGCTACTTCCAGACCATCGGCGACAAGACCGCCTGTCTCTTTGCTGCTGCGACCGAGTCAGGGGCGGTATTGGCCAACTCGCCGGAAGAGACCGTTCAAGCTCTGAAGGAATACGGCTACAACATCGGGATGAGTTTCCAGATTGTCGATGATATCCTCGATTTCGTGGGACAGAAAGAGACGCTGGGCAAGCCCGTTGCCAGCGATCTGGCGCAAGGCGTTTTCACCCTGCCGGTGATACTGCTACTGGAACGGCCGGAGAGCGCCGCGGTGAAGCAGATACTAAAGAAGAACAGGAAGAAGGGGACACAACTGCTCATGGAGATGGTCCGCAACTCGTCGGTTATTGACGAATGCTATGAGATTGCCCAAGGCTTCTCTTCCCAGGCGTCTGCGGCCATCGAGAACCTCCCTGACAACCCCGCCCGCGATTGCCTCGACAGATTGGCTACCTACGTAACAGAACGCCGCAGTTGACCGACCCGCAGAGCGCTAGGCCGGTTCCAGGGTCTCAGTCGTCCACTGGTGTGAGACTTCTTTGAAGCGATCGATAGCATATTGGCAGGCTTCAAAAGCCTCCACCCGGTGAGGAGCCCCTATGGCCACCACCAGCAGGATCTCTCCCGTCCTCAGCTTGCCAATCCGGTGGATGATCGAGATGTCCTCCAAGTGCCACTTGAGCCCGATCTCTTCAACTATCCGCTCCAGTTCCTGCCGCGCCAGATCCTGAAGGGAAACCTGGTGTTCCATGAAGATGACCCTGCGGTCATGAGAAACGTCCCGAACGGTGCCAACGTAGACAATGACAGCGCCATAGGCTCTCTTGCGAACAGTCTCGATGGCGGCTTCCGGACGGATGGGATTCCTGGTTATCCGGATCAAGACGTCCCTGCCTTGTTGCCTAGGTTGGTGCGGGTGCTGCGGGAACGGGTTCGTTGAACAGCTTCTCGAGTTTCTCGCCCTCAAGGCTCTCCTCGGCAACGAGCCTCTGGGCAATCTGCACCAGCTTGGGCTTGTTCTCCACCAGGATGGCCTTCGCCACGTCGTAGGCCTTCTGAATGATGGTGCGGATTTCTCTGTCGATCTCCAGTGCCACCCTCTCGCTATAGTTTCTTTGCTCCGAGATCTCTCTGCCGAGGAAGACCAACTCCTCTTTGTGCCCGAAGGTGCGCAACTCCAGTCGGTCGCTCATGCCGTATTCAGTCACCATGGACCGAGCGATCTTGGTGACTCTATCGATGTCATCGTGAGGCCCAGTAGTCTTCTCGTTGAATACAAGCTCCTCCGCAACATGACCAGCCACCAGCACAGACAGCCGATCCATGAGCTGAGAGCGGGTTATCATGTTGCGATCTTCAGCGGGCAGCAGTCTGGTATAGCCTCCGATCATGCCGCGGGCCACGATGGAGACCTTGTGCACCGGGTCGGCATTGGGCAACTTCTTGGCCACCAAAGCATGTCCGGCTTCATGATAGGCCGTTATCTCTTTTTCCTTCGCATTAATGATGCGGCTCTTCCTCTCCGGCCCGGCAATCACCCGGTCGATGGACTCCTCGAACTCGACCATGGCAATGGTCTTCTTATTGCGTCTGGCGGCCAGTATGGCGGCCTCATTGACCAGGTTGGCCAGGTCGGCTCCACTGAAGCCTACCGTCTGACGGGATATCGTTTCCAGGTTAACCGAAGCGTCGAGGGGCTTGCCCTTGGCATGAACCTGCAGTATGCCCGTCCGGCCGTTGATGTCCGGCAGGTCTAGGACGACTCGCCTGTCGAAACGGCCCGGTCGCAGCAGGGCCGGGTCCAATATGTCCGGACGGTTGGTGGCAGCCAGAACGATGACGTTGGTGGAGGTGTCGAACCCGTCCATCTCCACCAGAATCTGGTTCAACGTCTGCTCTCTCTCATCATGTCCCCCACCCAACCCCGCACCCCTGTGCCGGCCAACGGCATCGATTTCATCGACGAAGACTATGCAGGGTGCATTCCGCTTCGCTTGGTCAAAGAGGTCTCTTACCCGGGAGGCCCCCACGCCAACAAACATCTCCACGAACTCACTGCCACTGATAGAGAAGAAGGGGACCCCTGCCTCTCCGGCAATCGCCCGCGCCAACAGCGTTTTGCCCGTTCCGGGCGCCCCTATCAGAAGGACACCCCGCGGTATGCGGGCGCCCAGGGCCAGGAACTTCTCCGGCTGCTTAAGGAATTCCACGATCTCCTGGAGTTCTTGCTTGGCCTCCTCCACGCCGGCCACATCGGTGAAGGTAACCGTCGGCTTGGCGCCGTCGGCCAGCCGGGCACGGCTGCGACTGAAGTTGAAAGCCTGGCTGTTGGCGCCCCTGGCGCCACGCATAATGAAGATGAACAGGGCGACCAGCATCAGAAGGGGCACGACCGTCAGGAGGAAGCTTCCCCAGTTGAAGCCGCTCGAATACTTGGCTGTCACAGTGATTTCGGGATGGTCATCCGCCAGCATCCTGACGAAGTCACCCACATAGTCACTGGGGATGGTGGCCTTGTACTCCTTATCAGGCTCGTCGACCTTGATGACCACCAGCGTTGTGTCATCGACTAGTTTGACCTCACTGACCTCACCAGCATTGACCCAACCGGTCACCTCTGATAGACTCGGCGGCGTCTCCTTTTCGCCTCTGGGCCAGAAGGCAATGACCAGGGCCACTATGGCCACGAAGACCAGCAGATAGATGATCACCAGGCGTCTGTTCTTCCCCACTCGTTCCGATTCCTCCAGCGAACACATTATAACACAAAAGGAGTGCGAAACCCGAAGTGAAAACCCCTCGGTCACGGTCGACTTTCGCCGGCGGAACCCCGGTTCCAGATTCAGACGCTGCTATGTCGAAAGGAGATTGGAGCGATCCAAGCGGTAGACTCTGCTCAGAGACCCGGGCGATCGGGAGCTCAATGGGGAAGGGGAGAGTCGAACTCCCACGCCTCGCGGCACATGGTCCTAAGCCATGCCTGTCTGCCAGTTCCAGCACTTCCCCAAGCACAACCGAACGTGATATTCTACCATTTTGCGGTCTGGACTGCTTAACACTCTGACGATAGGAGTCGATGGCTCCCTGGAGTTTGGCAGAGACCAGTCGATTACCACATTCTACCTGAGACAAGTAGCTCGCTGATACTCCCAACTCTTTGGCCAGTTGTTTTAGAGACGGCACCCCCCGCTCTAGACAAGAGAAGACCCCTTCGCAGCGGGGCTTCTTTCTTTGCCTGCCAACCGATGCTGTCTGCTCGCCACAGAACCCCATCCTCTCCCCTCCGTACCCAAGGCGAGGTTGACAGCCCCCGTCTCGCTCAGGAATCGACCAATGGTGAGCCTATTGGGTCACAAGAACTGGCCTTTTGCGCCTAGCGCTGTTCATGGCACAGGGCGTAGGTTGAGGGATATTGGACCGGAGACGGTCTGCGCTTCCCGCCTATCAGGAGGTCAATCGCGAATATGGGAAGTAACAGGACGAAGTCGACGGCTTTCATGGACGCAATGCCCGCTTTCGCTGGCGAGGGAAAAGTGAGCGGATATCACGGCACACACCGTGACATCACCGGGCGTGAACAAAGGGAACAACAATTCACCCGGATGGCACGCAAGCTGCAAAGGACCAACGAGGAGAGAATCGAGGCCTTGACGCTGGCTGCGGAGGCACGAGAGCACTACAGAGTTGGCCATCACTGGCGGGTGGCTAAACTCGCCTACGCCATAGTCTGTGAGATGGGTCGTCTGCCTGAACTCGGCCATACAGTTCGTACTGCAGCCCTGGTTCACGACGTGGGCAAGATATACGTCTCCCTAGAGGTGCTCACGAAACCGGGCCAGCTTAGTCGGGATGAATTCGCCAGCATCAGGAATCACCCCCACACGGGCTGCCAAATACTGAGTAACCTCAAGTTCCCATGGCCTCTTGCAGATGTTGTGCTTCAGCATCACGAGAGAATGGACGGTTCCGGATATCCGTTAGGGCTTAACGGAGACGATATCCGCCTCGAGGCGCGCATTCTCGGAGTGGCAGACTCGGTCGAGGCCATGTTACATCCTCGGTCCTACCGGCCAGCTTTTGGTATGGACGAGACCCTGCAAAGAATCGCCAGCAACAAAGGCGTCCTATACGACCCAGATGTGGTCGAGGCTTGCCTTGCCGTCTTGCTTGACCGAGGATTCAAGTTTCAGTCACCTCATAGTCGCGGACTTGAGACTAACGGCCAAGGCCAAGGCTTGAATGAAGATCTCGCCAGCGCTTAATGCGTTGTGGTCACGTCCCACCCAGCGGCATCCCACTTCTCTTTGACCCTCTCCATATCCAATCTCATTCCATCCCCCAAATAGGGACTAAGGTCTCAAGACGGCTTGGTGGCCGGATTGGACGCGTGTTCTCGACTACTTGTCATTCCCTTCTTCGGCCCCATGCCCTGTTTCACACAACTCTGTGGGATTCTCTGCCGAAGTCTGCCGTTGATTGGCCAACCGATGAGACCGTTCGAAAGCCAACCACAGTAGCCTCAAGACGACGGCCGCAGCTACCATAATCGCAGCCACGCTAAACACCCAGTTCATAGCACACCTCCTAATGTATCGCTCTCAATCTGTTCCGAAAACGTACTTCTAGGAGTGTAGGTCGGCTGTGTTGGAATAACGATAGAGGACTATTGGAAATGCATTAGAAACCGGGGTGTGCCTTGTTACCCGCCTATACGGTTGACTACCCGCTCAGCCTCGGATGGTCACACGGCGGGGTTTGCCAGATGCTCCAGGAGGCCTCTCGAGGACTAGAGTATCCCATCCCCCCTTTTGGACTCTCTACCAGTCTTGTCCCGCCGTCTGGCCAGCCTGCCGGCGCATTTTGGCGGACTGCGACCGCACCCTGAACTCTGCTCGCGCCAATTCCTCCTTGGTTTGTTCAAGCTCGGCTCTCGTTTGCTGCAGGGCTTTGCGACACTCCTCCAGCTCCTGAGTCTGTTCTTCGTTGCGAGTTTTCGCGGTCAACTCAGTGCTGCCCAATGTCTCCGCAACGTTCGATTCGACTTGGGCCAGTATCGCCCCCATTTGGTCCCTCTCCGCTTTGCCAATCGTCAATTCAGCAAGTGCCTTGTCCCTCTCGCCTTGGAGTACCCTGACAAGAGCTACTACCTTCTCCGTTTTCTGTAGCAGAGTCTCATGGGTCATTCCAGTCTCTCCCTTTCTAGTCTGTTCAGTATCTTGGGATTCTTGAAGACCCAAGTGGCCAGAACTACTGAGCCAAAGCGCTCAACATGGCACCTGGAGAGAGGTCACCGTTTCGCCTCAGGATTTCGCCGAGGCATCATACGTTGTGACCAGACCTCGCCCCGCGGCATCCCACTTCTCGGTCGGTCCCTCTATTCACGCGCTGAGTCTGGGCTCGTATAATGTCGCCAGCACATATTGCGTGTTCCCAGAGAGCGCAGCAGAATCGACGAGGTGGCAGAGGTGTTCTGTTCAAGATGCGGCATTCTGTTCCAGTTGTGGAGTCAGACTCACCGATGGGCTGACACCGAACATGTAGTCTCCCCTATAGCCGTCACCCTAGCAGTGCCTCGCAGGACTTCGGGCAGTCCTACCCCCTCAGCCCCAGATGGTCACGGTCCAATCATCCCAGTTGATGTCTCCGACCTTCACGTTGACCAGTTCGCATAGGCGCATCCCTGAATCGAAGAACAGGGAGATGACAGCCTTGTCCCGGACAGCCTCAACTTCCTCGATCAGGTAGTCAACTTGCTCCCTGGTCAGGCTTGGCAGAATGGGTTTGGGAGTCTTCGGAGGGTCAACCTTCTTCAAGGGACTCTCTTTGATGTAGTCATTCCTCACCAGCCAATTGCAGAATGCCCTCGTCGCCCTGTAGTA
Source organism: Chloroflexota bacterium (assembly GCA_036787015.1). GTDB lineage: Bacteria > Chloroflexota > Dehalococcoidia > UBA2247 > RBG-13-53-26 > JAFGCL01. The sequence continues at coordinate 75 of DAIQQD010000060.1, read as the reverse complement.
GGCCAGCTTGCCCCCGGCATTGCGATGTAATCACCTGATACACTGGGGACTCTGCCCAACACCCTTCTGGTATCC
>DAIQQD010000059.1:0-10617 GCA_036787015.1 Chloroflexota bacterium | reverse complement strand
CTGAGGAGACTTCCATGGTGCTCCGCGACGGCTGGCTCCACACCGGGGACATAGCCAAGATGGACGCCGATGGCTTCTTCTTCATCGTCGATAGAAAGAAGGAAATGATCATCGCCGGCGGCTACAACATCTACCCGCGCGAAGTGGAAGAAGTCCTCTACGAGCATGAGAAGATCAAGGAAGCTGCCTGCTACGGCGTGCCTGACGAATACCGGGGTGAAACCGTCAAGATCGCGGTGGTTCTGAAGGAGGGCCAGACGTGCACCTCGGAGGAACTCACCGAGTACTGCAAGACGAAGCTGGCCAAGTACAAGGTCCCCAAGAAGATCGAATTCCGGAAGGAGCTCCCCAAGTCCCCGATTGGCAAGGTTCTGCGCCGGGTGTTGGTGGAGGAGGAGAAGAAGAAACAGCAGGCCGGAGGAGGCAAGTAGGCCTGGGTGTCCATGATGTCTGCGGGGTGAGGCTGTTCAGGCAATAGGGACGAAAACGGCGGGGCCGCTCTTTGGGCGGCCCCGCCTCTCGTTGGTATTCTCTTCAACCGCCGGTCTAGAGTTCGATTTCCTTACAGTCGGGAGCCACGATGAGCTTGGGCTCGGTCAGTTCCTGCACTTCTTCCAGCGTCCAGGTAGGCGCGATCTCCTTGAGAACCATCCCCTTCTTGGTGACCTCAATGACGGCTATGTCGGTGACCACCAGTTTGACACACTCCACCGCCGTCAGCTCATAGCTGCACTTCTTCACGATCCGGGGCTGGTTGTCCTTGGTGACATGGTTCATGGCGATGATGAGCTTCCTGGCCCCCACCGCCAGGTCCATAGCCCCGCCGATGGTGCCGATCTGCCTCTCGGGCACCAGCCAGTTGGCCAGGTCACCCTTCTCGGAAACCTGAAGGCCGCCCATGACGCTGATGTCCAGGTGTCTCCCTCTCACGATCGAGAATGACTCGTGATGGTCGAAGAAGCATGTGCCCGGAATGATCGTGACTGCCTGGCCGCCGGCGTTGACGAAATCCGGATCACCTTCGCCGGCGGTGTGCACCTGGCCGAAGCCTAGCACGCCGTTTTCGCTGTGGAAGACCACTTCTCTGCCGGCCGGGACGTAGTTGGAGGCCAGCACCGGAATGCCGATGCCCAGGTTGACGTAGTCACCGTCCTGGAATTCCTTGGCCACGCGGAGGGCCATGGTCTGTCGATCCAGTCTGAACTTGTCCTTGAACTTGTCTGACATCATCTCCCTCCTCAGGCGCTCCCTCTGGCCTTTGTCTTCGCTTGGGAGTCCAGAGCCTCCTGGCTTATCGGCCTGTCGTCCACCTTGACATCCTTGGGACGGGCAATCACCCTGTCGACGTAGATGCCGGGGGTGACGACGGTCTCAGGGTCAAGTTGTCCCAGCTCGACTATCTCGTCCACTTCGGCAATGGTCACCTTGGCGGCGCCAGCCATGGTGGCGTTGAACGTTCTTGAGGTCCGGCGGTAGACCAGGTTCCCCCAGCGGTCTCCCTTGTGGGCCTTGATCAGGGCAAAATCGGCCGTTATGGGAAGCTCAAGCAGATAGGTCTTGCCGTTGATGACCTTCTTCTCCTTTCCCTTCTCTACGATGGTGCCCACACCCGTAGGCACGTATACCCCTCCCAATCCAGCCTTGGCGGCCCTGATGCGCTCGGCCAGGGTGCCCTGTGGCACCATCTCCGCCTCGACCTTGCCTGCCCTTAGCAACTTCTCGAAGTTGTTCTGGTAGACCGTGCTCACAGGGGCAGCGACGATGGCCTTCTTCACCAGGCCGTTGCGTACCAGAACATCCATGTCCTCGGAGAACTTGTATCCCAGAAGCCTCCACACGTCCGAACCGAAGCCGGTCGTGTTGGATACGGTGGTGATGTTCTTCACACCTTTGCGGGCCAGCGCTTCCAACAGACACGTTGGAGTACTGGCCACGGTGCCGAATCCGCCTATCATGATGGTGGCGCCATCGGGGATATCGGCCACGGCCTCGTCGAAGCCGGCCACAATTTTGTTGATTGGCATGTACCCCCTCCTGTGAATGTTTTGGATGAGGCAAGACTATATTAAGTGCCGAATTCTTGTCAAGTTGACGACGGTCAGCACATCGGTATTGGCTCGATAGCATCACTTCGCCCTATAATTGATGGTTACAGATGACATATTGGCAGAGCAGAGACTGGGGCGGCTGGCTTGTGGAGTGGGCATGAACCGCACGGAGCATCTGGATGCCGCTTTTGCCCCCAATTCCATCGCGGTAATAGGCGTTGGCCCGATTACCGCGGGCAGGTTCTATGTTGAGAGCCTGCTGGCCTCCGGCTTCAAGGGCCCTCTCTATCCCATTCATCCCAGCGGCGGTGAAGTATCCGGGCTGAACATCCTACGCAGTCTCAATGACATAACCGGCCACGTGGATCTCGTCATAAGCTGCATTCCGGCCCGCTTCGTGCCGCAGTTGATCCGCGAGTGTGCGGAGAAGCAAGTGAAGGTGGTGTCCATGTTCACCTCCGGATTCTCGGAGACCGGCAGGGAGACGGGACGAGAACTGGAGCGCGAGATCGTTCGCCTAGCTCAAGCTGCTGGCATCAGGCTCATCGGGCCGAACTGCATGGGCGTGTACAGCCCGAAGGCAGGAGTCTCCTTCGTCAACGATTTCCCCAAAGAGAGTGGAGGCATCTCTCTGGTCTGCCAGAGCGGCGGCAATACGATCTACCTCGTCCGGCTGGGGGCCGAAAGGGGGATTCGGTTCAGCAAAGTCATCTCGTACGGCAATGCCTGCGACGTCGACGAAAGCGACATGTTCGAGTACCTGATGGAAGATAGCGAGACTGATTTGGTGACGGCCTACATCGAAGGGGTGAAGGACGGTGAACGCCTTCAGCAAGTTCTCAGCAAGCTGGCGGCCAGAAAGCCGGTGATCGTGCTGAAGGGTGGTGTCACTGGCGAAGGAGCGCGCACGGCTTCCTCACATACCAGTTCTCTGGCGGGATCCGAGCGAGTTTGGAGCGTTGTTCTGGAGCAGGCCGGCGCAGTTCAAGTCAACTCATTGTCTGAAGTAGTCGATATGATGGTCACGTTCCGGTTCCTGCGGCCGCCAATGGGGAGGAGGGTGGCCATGGTGGGTGGGGGCGGCGGAGCCAGTGTGATGGCTGCTGATGCCTGTGCCTCACGTGGGTTCAGCCTGCCTCCGATTCCGGGCGAGGTGTCTAGGGAGATGAGGACGGGACTGGACAGTGACGCCGGGCTGATCTTGACGAACCCCATAGAACTCAATCTGTCGCCTGAAATCACCTTCCAGATGGGCAAGACAATGCTAGAATACGAAGGTTTTGACCTGATGCTGGCGAACTGTGTCTTTGGGCAGCACCCCTGGGCTTTCTTCGATATGTGGTTTGATATGTTCTGCGATACTGTGCTGAGAGTACACGCTCAGGCTACCAAGCCCATGGCCGTCATCCTTGACTCCGGTCTGACCAAATACGAGCAGCACTTCGCAGCTCTGAGGCGGAGGTACGTCGAGGCTCGTCTTCCTGTCTACTACTCCATGTCGGACGCTTGCCTGGCCATCGACCGGTTCATGCGTTACCACGAAGCGCGCGGTGCTCGCAACAAGTAGGCGAAGACACATGGGAGCCTTCGGAGTCTACGCAAATTCCAAATCCAAAATCTCAAATCCTAGAAGAGGTGCAGGAGAGAGTCCTGCCGGGAGTCTGAGGGTGTCCCTCAGTCCCATACTTATTCTTCCCCCAAGAATGGGGGCCAAGGGGGTTGAAATCAACTCTTAGGGCAGTCTCCAGGAATCCCGGTCTTTCAGACACCTCTTTCTCCAACGAATTGATTGTGTGAAAACGAAGGAGGACCCATGGGTTCGCTATTCTCACTCGAAGGCAAAGTGGCCATTGTCACCGGGGCCAGCAAGGAAACCGGGAAGACGATTGCCATTGAGATGGCCAAAGCTGGAGCCGACGTTGTCGTGACCGCGCGAACCGTCGAGGGCATCGAGAAAGCTGCGGTAGAGATCCGCAGCCTCGGCCGGCGGTCTCTGGCCGTGCCGGCCGATGTCCGGGAGGCGGCCCAGGTGGACAACATGGTCCAGAAGGCTGTGGAGGCGTTCGGCCGGGTGGACATCCTAGTGAACAACGCGGGGAGCGACTTCATGGCTCCGGCCCTGGAACTGAGCGAGAAGGGCTGGGACGCCATGGTTCGGCTCAACTTGAAGAGCCACTTCCTCTGCAACAAAGCGGTGATAGGCACGATGATGAAGCAGGGTGGCGGGAGCATAGTGGATATCGCCTCGGCGGAAGGCTTGAGAGGAGCTCCCAGCAACCCGGCCTATGGTGCCGCCAAGGCCGGGGTCATCAACCTCGTCAAGACCCTGGCGGTCGAATGGGCCCGCTACAATGTCCGGGTGAACGCGGTGGCCCCGGGGTTCATCGAGACGCCGGTGCTGCCCATGGCGCTGGAAGGATATGCTCACCTGCGGGACATCTACGGGCGCATTCCTCTGCGGCGGGCGGCCAAACAGACAGAGGTGGCGGCGGCGGTGATCTACCTGGCGTCGGATGCGGCCGGATTCACCACCGGCGTGACGATACCGGTCGATGGCGGAATGACCTGCAACATAGGGTGAACGGACTCGCTTAAGCTAGCGAGTCTCTGCGCCTTTGGGCGGTCTTTTCGAGACTGCTTTCTGACTGCCGGCCTCCAGGCCCAAGTCCCGGCCTGTCTGTACCAGCGTCTCCATGGTCACTTCCTGGGCCCACAGCCCATCGCAGGCTCTCATCGCACGGTCCGTGACGTTGGCGGCAAGTCGCAGCTTGTGGAACAACGCTGCGGCTTCTTCCAGACGCTCCGCCTTGGTGTAGTGGGGTTTGTTCCGGGCCTCGAGCCGGCCGTCGATGGAGAAGTGCCAGAGAACGTCGATCCACTCGCTGGTCTGCACTTGCGGGTGCGCGGCGGGGAAGCGGCGCTCCCAGCGGTCCTTGGCGTGCATGGCCTGGTGCCAGAGCACCATCTCGTAGCCGAACTTGTAGACGAACGGCGACTTGGTGAAGATGATCAGGACCGTGTCCCTCTGCTTGTTCACTGGCGCCCGGCCCTCCACTGAGTACGGCCCCTGGGCCACGCTGTAGTCCCACATCTGCAGCGCAATACGCCTGGGCGTCATGCCGAGATCGCTCAGTATGCTCTTGGTCATCTCAGCCAGGGAATCCATGCCATCGCGCGGGAAAAGGCTGTCGAGGTCCTGTTCGGTGGGATCGAGGAGGGCATAGCTGATTTCGACCCCCTTCTTTCGCTCGTTGATCCGCACCATAGTATGGTCGAGGATCTTGCCCCGGTCGCTGACAAAGGGGACTTCGTAATCTATGCGCAGCTTGTCGATGACCTTCAGCCTGGATTCCACTATCACGATTATAGCGCGATCATTCCTGATCTCCCAACTGAGCCTTGTTCAAAATCCAGGACTGACCACTAGCGAATTCGCCCACCAAAGCAGCATGAACACGACAAGCATTGCCAAACCCTTGATTAACTCAATGGATGCGAAGCGTATCAAAGGTTACATCGGTGGTCAACGTATCGAGAGAGGAAGCGAATGCAGTTGGATTCTCCTAACCATAAGGCTTCCTCGGTGACTCAGATACTCTCCAAGGCAAAGGAGTCGCTTTGAAACACCAAGCGCAAACACCCAATAGCTTCGCGGGTGAGAAATTAGTTGGGTCGTCCAATGGTGGCGCAACAAGTTTGAAACTGCCCTTTGCTATCGGGTTGGGACATTGACGATGCTTGTGCTGATGTTCGAATCTAGAACACTGGCAGTAACCGTGTGTCTGGTTCCACACCTGCACACGGATTGTCGCCCACTTCTCTGCTCTGAGATTCATGGAATGACAGGGGCGGCAGATTGCCGAGATGTTGGCAGCATCGGGGACAGTCTGAGGATGCCCAGGCCTAAACGCATAATGCTTCCCATCAGGTGCTCTAGTGCAACGGAGTGGGTCGTGATCGTGTTCCTCCGCTTCGCATCTGCATTTGCCTCCCGCTTGTGTATGAGCCTTCATCTTCGCATACGCCCATTTGGTGTTTTCATCTGGCTCCATAGCATTCCTCCACTGGCAGGATACTTTCGCAGCAATACGGTGTCAATTGTGAAATAGATCGGAGGCAGTGATTTGTCTTGATCGTGCTCCAATTGAGTACATCAGATGTTGGTTGTATCCTCTTGGCAATCGGCTTTGACACTGCCGAAACACGCTCATATACTGGTGGGGCACCTATTATGTTAATCTCCTGAAGGGGCCCTCTCTGAAGACACAGAACCATCAACTCGTCGAAGCTGTGCACCGCTTCATTGTCCGGAACAGACTCCTTTTGCCGGAAGAGACGGTGGTGGTGGGTGTCTCCGGTGGGGCCGACTCAGTCTGCCTGCTGCGCATCCTGGTGAGTCTGCGGGAAAGCCTGCACATCACAGTCCACGTGGCCCACCTCAATCACCTGCTGCGGGGCACCGAATCCGAGGGGGATGCCAGGTATGTCTCCCGGCTGGCCAAGAAGCTGGGGTTGATGGCCACGATTGAGAGCCGGGACGTCAGTGCCTATCAGACAGCGCATCGCCTGTCGCTCGAAGACGCCGCCCGCCAGGTGAGGTACCGCTTCTTTGCTGAAATGGCGGAAATGGTGAAGGCGGACCGTGTCGCTGTGGGCCACACCGCAGACGACCAGACGGAGACGATCCTGATGCACCTGGTGCGTGGCGCGGGGCCGACGGGTCTATTGGGCATGCGGCCCTTGACCATGTGGACGTCGCCCGGCGTAGCCGGTCTCACCGTCATCCGTCCGCTTCTGGCGGTGAACCGGGAGGAGACGCGGGCGTATTGCCGGGAACATCGCCTGGTGCCGCGCGAAGACTCCTCCAACCTTTCACTGTCCACGTTCCGGAACCGGATCCGCCAGGAACTGGTGCCTCTTTTGCAGGCCTACAACCCCCGGATCGGCGAAGCGCTGGTCCGGACGTCGGACACTTTGGCCACGGAGCAGGCATTTCTCGAAGAATGCGTCTCGGAGGTGTGGCCGAAGGTGGCTGGTGAAGAGGATGGCGCAATTGTGCTGGATCGAGCCTCCGTCGTCTCGCTTCACCCTGCCCTGCAGCGCCACCTGCTCCGGCGGGTGACCAGGGAGGTGCTGGGCGACCTGGAAGACATCGAGTTGAAGCACATCGAGCAGATGCGCGATGGCCTGACGCTGCGGAAAGGGAAGCGGGTGATCCTGCCGCGAAGGCTGGTTCTTTCCGTGGAAGGCCGGAAGATCAAGGTGTCTGCGGTCTGACGGTCCCTACGTCGGTGGCTCTGCTCCCCAGGCCTGCATGACCTTCTTGATCTGCTCCGCCACCTTGGGACTGGCCTTGAGCCTCTTGATGAATATGGGGCAACCCTCCAGGATCAGGTTCTGGGCCATGGCCGCCATGTTCATCACCATGTTGCGCAGTTCCTGGTCGCCTGTTTGACTGAAGCTGGCTCCCAGCGGCGACTGCCTCATCTCCCGGACGAGGTCATCAGCCCCGATCCTCATCGGCACTACGCAGGACCGGTACCAGGCGCATTCCTTGCACTCTATCAATGAAGAGGCTTCATCGAGAATATCAGCCATCGCAACCTCCGTTCACCATCTCACCCCCCAATCCATCAGCATACTCCTCTGTAATCCGGGCCGCCAATAATCTGCCTGACAGTCTGTCGTTGCTCTTCGCATAGACCCGGAGGTAATTGGCCGTACGTCCGCTCCAGATTCCATCGCCGGAGCTGCCTTCCCAAAGCACCGGCATCGTTCGCCCCAGGAACTGCGACCGGAACCGCCCCGCGCTCCGCTTGCCCAGGTCCATCATCCTGGCGCTACGCTGCTTCTTGGTCTTGTCGTCGATCTGCCCTGACATCGTGGCTGCCGGGGTGCCGGGTCGTTTCGAATAAGGGAACACATGAATGCCGGCGAAGCGGATGCTCTCGCAGAACTGGTAGCTCTCTTCGAACTCGCTGTCCTTTTCGCCGGGGAAGCCGACCAGCACGTCGGTGGTGATGGACAAGTCTGGGATCGCCTCTCTGGCCCGGCCAACCGCGGTCTCGTATTCGGCCAGTGGGTAGGGCCGGTGCATCTGATGCAGGATGGTATCGCTGCCGCTCTGCAGTGGCAGGTGCAGGTGGGGGCAGAGGCGGTCATCTTGCCACAGCTTGAGAAAGTCCGGTGTCAGGTCGGCTGGCTGGAGTGAAGAAAGGCGCACGCGCTCTACACTGGTTTCGGCTAGAATGCGCCGGATCAGCTCCGGCAGCCTGGCCGATCCGTGGCCGTTCCAGTGGTAATCGCCGAGCTTGGTTCCGGTGAGGACGACCTCCCTGTGGCCCCTGGCGGCCTTGCCCTTGACGTCGGCGAGAATATCATCCGGTGTCCGGTTGCGCCCCGGCCCACGCGTGTAGGGCACCACGCAGAAGGAACAAAAATCGCTGCAGCCTTCTTGTATCTTGACCAGGGAGCGGGTCCGACCCCAAATGCCTGCGCCGTCGCCGGTCGTCCGAGCTGTCCGGACGTGTCCATTACCCTCGATGGCGCTAACCACCTCGGCATCCTCGACACCGCCGACGATGACATCAACTACCCCCAGCCGCCCCAGTTCCTCCGGCGCGCGGCGGGCGTAGCAGCCGGTGGCGATGATCCGCGCCCGCGGATTGGTCCGTCGCGCCGCTCTCAGGGCCTGGCGCGACTTGCGGTCGGCGATGTGGGTCACGGTGCAGGTGTTGAGGACGTAGACGTCGGCTTCTGCCGCCGAATCCGTCAGTACATGGCCCCGGCTCGCCAGCCGGTCCGCCAGAGCTTCCATCTCGGCCTGGTTCAGCTTGCAGCCCAGCGATTCCAGTGCAACTCTGCTCATGTTGTCGTACTCACGGTGATTCTATTGTATAGCGGTGGTAGTGGACCGGCAAAAAGGGAGATGCCTGCATGCCAGGTGTCCCAGACACCTCGCCCCCGCGTTCCGCAGGGGCGATCCTTGTGATCGCCCGAATCCGGTTGACGGCAATCATCAGGGCGAACACGGCTGTAGGGGCGAAGCATCCGATTCCGGCTGTTGCCCAGAGACATTGGGGCACGGTTGATGCTACGCCCCTACCAATTGGCGTGGCGGCTTGACACCTATAAAAATATATCGTATAGTTACTATATCTAGTAGGCCGTCACCGAAATGAAGCGCGGCCTCTTACTATCGCTGACAGATGAGCATAAGCGGAATGCAAAGAACGGGTGCGGAACAGGATTGGACATGCCTGGGACGAGCCGACGGTTGTCAACTCGACTTGGCGAACCGCCCGGCACTCATCTGTGATGGCCACATGGCATGCGGCCATCACAGGTCCAAAGGGCATCATGCCGAAGTGATTCGGGCACGGGTGAGCGTGCAGGAGGCACCCTGGAAGGAGGTGTACCAGAAAGCGGCTGCTGGACATGAATTATAGCCGAATCTCGCCACCAGAGAATGCACCATCATAGGAGGGAGAGTGAATAAGAGAGTAGCCATTGCTGTGACCTTGTTATTAGCGGTCATCGTTTCTCTGCTAGCATCCGTTTCTGCGGTCAGCGCAGCAGATGAGAGCAACGCCAGGAATCGGCAACTCAGCACCAAAGAGAGACTGACAGCAGACGATGCCGCATATCTCAAGAGCCTGCCGCGTGAAGAGAGAAGAGGGGTTCTCACGGCGCGCGGCTGGCAGGAGATCGTGATTCCAGACCAGTATGAGAGCTATCAGGACTTGGTCTCCGTCAACGCACTGACCACGGCATACCAGGAGGCTCTAAAAGCCTCGGGTAGTGGGGTTGCCAAGAATGAGCTTCTGACTCAGTCCGGTCAGATGAACAGCCTGGCGGAGACGCTGATGGCCGTTGAACGGAACTGCACGGATAAGGAGGGCTACATTCCGTTCGGTGAATTCAAGGGGGAGGAGAGGTGGGTGCCTTCTGCCAAAGACCTCCGGAGGAACCGTGGTGTCATCGGCGGATGGGGAATCTCGCCTGGTGACGGCAATAGCTGCGACTTCGGCCAGTCTGCGAATGGCGACTTTGTCTTGGTCAAGGGCAGTGGTCTGTTCCCCGGGGTCTTCTGCCACGCAGCCATCGTGAAATATCGAGGCTCCTCAGCTCTGTTTTCGATCGGACCGGATGGAGAGAACGGGGTCTGGTGGAATTCTCGGTCGTTGCTTCACCAGTACAGCCACGCCAGCGTGCAACGAGTCGACACGTGGCCACTAAGCTCGAATCGCAGGCAGGATGCTGCTGATTACGCCCGTAATCAACTGGGGAAGCCCTACAACTGGATATTCGTAGACAAATGGCGCACCGATGCCTTCTACTGCAGCCAGTTGTGCTGGGCGGCCTACTATCATCCCTCGCCATGGTACTACAAGCTGGACGTTGACGGCGTCCTGGATGTCCTGGACTTCGGTGCGGTGGCTCCAGATGCGCTGTGGGCTTCCTGGAGAACCGGTACTGTAACCTGCAGCGACTAGAAGGCTGCGCGTTAAGCCTGATCGAACATGGTCTGGGCACCCGTTTCGGGGCCCAGACCGCACGCTGCCTTGAG
>DAIQQD010000058.1:0-10621 GCA_036787015.1 Chloroflexota bacterium | reverse complement strand
AGCGTGATCGCCGCTCATGCCTTGTCGGCGGCTACCATTGGACGAACATGGGCATGATGATGTGCACGTAGTTCTCTGCACCGATCGGCCGAATGACGCCGGGGCTGGAGGGCGTCGTCGTTTCCAGAACGATCTCTCCCTCGTGAATCACTCCCAGTACATCGGTCAGGTACTTGCCGTTAAAGGCGATCTTCGCCGCTTCCCCTTCCACCTTGGCATCGATCTCTCCGACGTTGTCCCCAATCTGCTCTGACCGCGCTGACACGCTCATCTTGCCGGACGCCGCATCGGGCGTTATCTGGAGGCGCACGATACCGCTGCCGTCCCTGGCGAATATGGCCGCCGTCTTTGTCGCCCGGAGAAACTCGGGCGTGCTTATCACTGCGCGCGTGGTGTAGCTGGCCGGTATGAGTTGCCTGAAGTTGGGGAAGGTACCCTGTATGAGCTGCGAAACCAACTCCACATCCTTCATCCGGAACAGCACCTGACTCTTGTTCTGGCTCACTGCGATCTCCACCGGATCCTTCTGATCGGCCAGCAGACGGTTCAGTTCCGACAGACTGCGCCCGGGGATTATAATCTCCACTTTCTCCTTGGCCGGGCTGATCAGCGGCGCTTTGTGCACCGCCAGCCGGAAGCCATCAGCCGCAGCCATGGTGAGCGTGTCCTCTTCGAACTCCGCGCAGACACCGGTCAGCACCGGGCGGGTGTCCTCAGAAGCAGTCGCGAAGACCACCTGGTTGATGGCCAGGCGCAGGGCATCCGGCTCAACCTGGTAGGTGGCTCCGCCGCTGATCTTCGGTATAGGCGGGAAATCGTCCGCATCAATACCGCTTATGCGCGCCTCGAACCGGGCGCACTTCAACTCCAGCGTGTGGTCTCCAAGAGCCAGATCAATCTTCTCGCTGGGCAGCGAGTTAACGAACTCGCTGAGCAGTCTCGCCGGCACAGTGATAGCACCGTCTTCCTCCACCATTGAGCCCAGCCAGCAACTGATGGCAATCTCGAGGTTCGTCGCTGACAACCTCAGGCGTGATTCCTCCGTGGCCAGCAACACATTGTTGGTCACCGGCAGAGTCGATCTCGTAGCGACAGCTCTGCCAACGATACCAAGGCACTTGCTCAGGTTCTCTTGAAGACATGACAGCCTCATACACTACCCCCTTCAAAGGAAGTGCGATCAAAACCGCGTCGTAAAGTATACACTGCCCCCCGATTCTTCCACAAGGGCGCGTTTGACCGATCGCATATGGTTGGGCGAAATGGGCAACTGCGCCCGAAACCGCAACACAGCCAGACACCCCGGATCGGCTTCGCACCGGCACCCACAACCTCATATGCCCAGCAGCGCAACGCGAATCAACCCGGAGAAGACCCAGTCATATTGCCGCAGTGTCCCGCCACACTGCACCGTGCATCCAGTCGTCCACCCCGCCCCAGCCGGCGACGTTCACACCTCCACGTCAGCCGCAAGCTGGGGTTTGAGGTATTGACATGGGGTGAATTGTGGGATAGAATGGTGCGCTGTGGTAAAAAATGCACCGACTTCCGATAGCTTGGTAGTGGCCATAAGACCACTCGAAGGGAGGTGGCCCGTGTCGGTGGAGATGGAAGAGAACAACAAAGTTATCGAATTCGCCAGACAACACGCCAACACCTGGCTCAAACTGGACCTGCTCTGTTTCTGGAGCAGGTATCCCCACGCCAAGTTCACCGCAGGCGCTATCGCCCGGGCGCTGGGCTGTAAGAGAAAGACAGACGTGGAGGAAGCCTTGGATTCCTTCGTTAAGGACAACCTGGTCGACAAGCATACGGACAGGGCTCTGCCTTTCTATTGCCTTACCGATGATGCCAGCAAGCGGGAATGCGTGCTGGACATGCGGGCATACAGAAACAGCCTGAGACCAGCGCTCTCGATGGGATGAGAGGAAAGAAGATGTTGCGAAAGCTCAAGACAATCACGACGCGCCTTGTGCCCGACAGGCTGCTGCTGCAGACACCCCCTCAGATCGGCGCCAACGTGCTGACACAGATAAGGCTGCACAGCTCCCTGCACCGGCTCCTGGAGCAGCAGCTCCGCTGCCATACATTCAGGAAGTCCCTCGAGTAGTCTGGCGGGTGCGCCGACAGCTCAACGCAGAGCCCTTAGGCAAAGAGCATGTTTCTGGGCACGTACGAGTACAAGATCGACGAGAAGGGCAGGACTCCGCTCCCGCCCCGTTTCAGGGACGATTTGCGCCAGGGCATGGTCATGACGCAGGGCCTGGAGAAATGCATCACCGTCTACTCGCTCGAAGAATGGCAGAGTATCTCGGACAAGATGGCAGCCCAGTCCGTCAACCGCAGCAAAGCCAGGAGAATCAGCCGGTTCACCTTTGCCACGGCCTTCATGGCGGAACTCGACGCTCAAGGCCGCGTAGCCATACCAACCCCGTTGCGCAAGTACGCCGGCATTGATGATGTGGCCGTCGTCGCCGGTGTCAACACCCACTTTGAGATCTGGAGCCGGGAAAACTGGGAAGCCGAAAGCGACCTCATGGAGAACGAAGCTTGGCAGATCAGCGAGGGTATCGAGGAACGAACCTAGAAGGCCCCCAGGCGGCAGTGCCCCACACGCCAGTTCTCCTCCGAACCACTGTTGAGCTCTTGAATGTGCGGCCTGGGGGCCGCTTTGTTGACGCTACTCTGGGAACCGGCGGCCACGCCGAGGCCATCCTGCAGCTCTGTTCGCCCGGGGGTTCGCTGTTGGGCATCGACGCCGACCCGAAAGCTCTCGACGTTGCGCGACTAAGGCTGTCGCCGCATGGTCAGGCGGTCACCCTGGTCAACGATAACTTCAGGTATATCGAGGCCATATGCCGGGCACACGACTTCTACCCGGCTGACGGCATCCTTCTCGACCTAGGCATGTCCTCACTCCAACTGGACGACAAAGGCCGGGGATTCAGCTTTAGGTATGACGCACCACTGGACATGCGCTTCGGCCCCGATCAATCCACGACGGCAGCCAAGATCCTCAATTCCTTCGCCGAGAAGGACATCGCAGCCCTCCTCAGAGACTACGGCGAGGAGAGACACAGCCGCCTGATAGCCCGCCGAATCGTCGCTATCCGTCCCATTGAGACTACCATGCAACTGGTCAACGCCATAGAGCATCTTCCCGGTATGACCCCAGGCCGAATCCACCCGGCCACCAGAACCTTCCAGGCGCTTCGCATTGCCGTGAACCGGGAGATGGAAAACCTGGAGGAGGTACTAAGCCAGACAGTACGCGTTCTGGCCAAAGGGGGCAGATTGGCAGTGATCAGCTATCATTCGCTAGAGGACCGGTTGGTCAAGCATTTCATGCAGGCGGAATCCAAGACTTGCCTGTGTCCGCCGGAGGTGCCGGTCTGCACCTGCGGTCACACTCCCACCCTCAGACTCGTGAACCGGAAGGCCATTGCCCCATCTGAAGAAGAGATGAGAGACAACCCCCGCAGCCGAAGCGCCAAGCTCAGAGTAGCAGAGCGCACCTAACCCGGACCTCTTCCCGAAGGCCGGCTAGCAGCCCGACCCCTGCTCAATCAGGAGACATGCACTTCGGACAATCCGTGGCATGAACTATGGCCACAACCTTGGCCGACCTGATCCACCAGTCAACGGTGTTCTCTGCTTGTCCCTCTTTGTTTCCGCGAGTTGTGCCGACAATCAGATAGTCAGGACCTACTTCTTTCAAGCTGCCTGAGGCGATCTCTTTGACCGCATTCTCCGCCCGGGCAGTGACAGACACCTCGTGACCAAGCAAATCCATCAGTCGTTCGTGCAACTGCATAGCACCTCCTCAAAGGCACACCGTGATTTCTACCGCGGAGTCGCCGGCTCTCTCACGAGTTCTTCTGTAAACCGGCCTCCTTGAGGCCCTGGATCACCTTCTGCAACGTCGTTATATAGAGTTCCCCTATGGCTTCGCCGGTAGACTTGGGCGACGCGTCGCCCCGCGTGATGGGCATCTTCTCCACTACAGCCACGACAAGTTGCAGCGCAATCTCCGAGCTGTCCATCATCTCGCACCTCCCGCGTTCCCGATAGATTCACTCACGGCTTGCATATTGGCCACAGTTGTACCACAAATCTGGACGGGTGCCAATAGTCCCGCCGCCTAGCCCCATCACTGCACCCCCTAAGACGTGCTCTTCTTGACACCCCCATAGGCGGCGGCTATCCTGGAGACGTTGGTGTGAGGAGCAGTCCTGCCATGACTCATGATCCCATCCAGTATCATAGGAAAGGCTACGTTGCCTGCATAACCCTCAATCGCCCTGAAGCACACAATGCCATCGACATGGACATGATGGACGCGCTTCGGCAAGCCTGCCAGGACGTTAACCAGGACCCAGAGGTCAGAGTCGTCGTGATCACCGGCGCCGGCGAGACGGCTTTCTGTTCCGGCGAAGACCCGGCCCTGCTCTGCAAGAACGGTTCCATTCAGACACCCTCGCTGGATTCGCTCACGGACTTTGCCCTGCGCCATAACGTGGCCGACGTCATTTCGCGCATCGAGTGTCCGGTAATCGCCGCCGTGAACGGTGACGCGCGTGGCGCTGGACTGGCTCTGGCTCTCGCCTGTGACTTGCGGATAGCCTCCGCACAAGCGTCATTCGGCGCCGGTGACTTCGCCAATGCCTGCTTCCTCGCCAACGGCCTCACTCAGTTGCTCCCCCGCCTCATTGGCCGGGGAAAGGCCATGGAGTTGCTGCTCACCGGGGCATCGATCCCTGCCAGCGAAGCCCTCGGTATCGGACTGGTCCACCGCGTGGTGCCGTCTCAGGACGTCGCTTCGGAAGCTTCCAAGATGGCGGAGGACATGGCCTCCAAAGGCCCGATCGCCCTCAGATATGCCAAAGAAGCCGTCAACAAAGGAATGGACCTCACTTTGGAGCAGGCTCTGCGGCTTGAATGCGACCTCTATATGGTGCTGCACACCACCCATGACCGCACCGAAGGCATCACGGCCTTCCGGGAGAAGAGAAAGCCCTCTTTCAAAGGCGACTGAGCGGGAGCGACCGGATTGAAGCTCGATCTCCACACCCACTGCGGCGAGGCGACATGTATCTACACGCCCACCGTAGACGTCGTCAGGAAGATTGTGGCGGCAGCTAGAGCCAAGGGGCTCGATGGCATCGGCATCACCGAGCACTACAACAAGGCCTACGGATTCAAGGTAAGGGAGATCATTGACCAGCACTTCCCCGGCCAGCTACTGGTCATCCCCGGCCAGGAGATCGACAAGGGGAAGCTCCACGTGGTGGTGCTCTACTTGCCCGGCGACCTCACTTTCCGGTTCGTGGGTCACCCCGGGTACCCCAAAGTGGACGACTTCAGCTCGGAGATCGACGATACCATTCACGGCATCGAACTGCGCAATCCCACGCATGACGACGAGATGGACCAACAGGCCATAAGAAAGGCCGCCAGGAAACACAACCTCCTTCTGCTGCAGAACAGCGACGCCCACTTCTTGAGCGATATCGGCAAGTACCACAACGAAATCAGCATCGAGGAACTATGTGCGCGGGCCAGCTAGAGGGCGGCTTTCAAACCCTCCTTTTCGAGAAACGCGAATCTATCGGCTACGTCACGCTCAACCGTCCCGAAGCGCTGAACGTATACAACGTCAAGATGCGGGATGAGCTCTATGAGGTACTCGGTGCCATAAGGGACGACCCGGACCTGGACGTCGTCGTCCTCAAGGGAGCGGGGGACCGGGCGTTCTGCGCCGGCGCCGACCTCAGCGAGTTCCTCACTGCGCCCCCGCCTTCAGCATCACGCCAGGTGCGATGGGAGCGCGACGTCTGGGGCCTGTTCCTCAGTCTTCCCCAGCCAGTGATTGCGGCTTTGCACGGGTACGTGCTGGGGTCGGGCATCGAGATGGCCCTTTGCTGTGACTTGAGGGTCGCCTCCGAAGAAACCCGCTTCGGCCTGCCGGAAGTCACCCTGGGCATTATCCCTGCCGCCGGAGGCTCGCAGACGCTGCCCCGAACCATTGGCCGGGCCAAATCGCTCGAGATGCTGCTCACTAACCGGTGGATCGACGCCCGCGAGGCGATGTCCGCGGGCCTCGTGAACCGGGTGGTCCCCCGGCAGGACCTGACACCAACCATCGAACGCCTGGCCAACCATCTGGCATCACGCTCCAGCCTGATCACCAGGTCCATCAAGGAGGCCGTATCCAGAGGAGCCGGCCTGAGCCTTCCTGAAGGCCTAGACATGGAGAGGAAGCTGGCGCACCGCGTGCTTTCAAGCCCCGGTGCCCTGCACGCCATCTGGTCGAACGTACAGAGAGAGGCCACCCGCTTCCATGATACCTGACCGTTGTGATACCATTTATACGTCAGTGGCTATGAGCATCAGCGCCGCCGTAAAGAGAACGTCAGCCACGGCCTGGCACTACATCAGGGTCACGAAGCCGCGCGAAAGCAGCCTGCTGGTATTCATCGGCTTCTGCGCCATGGTCGTCGCCGGCGATGGCCTTCCAGAGACGGGCCGCCTTCTTCTCACCCTCGCCGCCATAACCCTGGGCAGCGGCGGCGTCAACGGCCTCACCAACTATCTCGACCGCAACATCGACGCCCGCATGCGCAGAACCAACTGCAGGCCCCTCCCCACCAAGGCCATCGATCCGCCCGAGAAAGCACTCGTGTTTTGCCTGGCCCTGACGGCGGTGGCGCTGGGCCTCGCCTGGCTCCTCAATCCATGGTGCTTCGTGGCAGGGCTGGTGGGCACGGTGTCCGCACTCGTAATGAGAAAGACGGTCGTTTGCCCGTTTCTCGGCTCGATTTCCGGTTGCGCCCCGGTCGTCATTGCCTGGCTCGCCATCACCCCCCATTTCGGGATCGAGCTGTTGATCCTCTGCCTGCTCGTCTGCATCTGGATACCCCTGCACGTGTGGAGCGTCATGCTGGCTAACAGGGAAGACTACATGCAGGGCGGAGTCAAGTACTTCCCTTTGAGCAGGGAGACCCGGCAGTCCGTCAAGGTCTTGTTCCTTCTCGCGCTGCCTCTCGCGGCAGCGTCCATCGTTTTCTACTTCACCAGTGGCCTGCACTGGATCTACCTCGCGACCGCGGTCATCCTGAGTCTGGCCATGATCTACGCCAACGTCCGCCTCCTCTTCTCCGCCAACTCTCGAGACGCCTGGAAGGTTTACAAGCTGTCTGCCTTCCCCTATCTGGGAATCATCTTCCTGGCTATGTGTCTTGATTCCTGGCTCCTGGCCGGCCGCTGACACGCCAACGCCACTGATTCGTCCACAACGGCCTCACCGCGTTTGGTCTAGCGGCGTTATGTCAACCCCCTGGCCCCCATTCTTGGGGGAGAATAAGAACGCAGAGGGGCTTAGCCCCTCTGCACGCCCTGCGGGTTCCACGCCCGAACGGCCAACAGACAAAAGGAGAGGCCCCCAGCAGTCCCGCTGAGGGCCTCGTTTGTCCAGTGAACTCCCCCAAAGGGGTCCAGCCCGCTTCAGACTCTATTTCTTGGGTTCAGAAGCTTTCCCCAGAAACGCACTGAACAGGTCGATGGGGATCGGAAACACCACCATGCTGGTTCGCTCAGTGGCTATCTCTTTCAGCGTTCCCAGATAGCGGAGCTGCAGCGCCGCCGGTTCCCGGGCCAGGATAGCCGCCGCCTGGGCCAGCTTCTCAGAGGCCTGGTACTCGCCGTCGGCGTGGACCACCTTGGCCCTTCTGTCTCGCTCCGCCTCGGCCTGGGCTGCCATCGCCCGCTGCATCGGCTCGGGAAGCTGCACGTCTTTGATCTCGACAACGCTGACCTTCACGCCCCAGGGATCTGTCTGCTCGTCTACAATCTGCTGCAGCTTGGCATTGAGCTGATCACGGTGAGACAGTATCTCATCAAGCTCAGACTGTCCCAGCACGCTCCGAAGAGTCGTCTGGGAAATCAGCGACGTGGCGCGAACATAGTCCGCCACCTTGAGCACCGCTGCGTCAGCATTGATGACCCTCAGGTAGACCACGGCGTCCACCTTGATGGTAACGTTGTCCCGCGTGATGACCTCCTGAGCAGGAACATCCATGGTGACGATCCGGGTATCCACCTTCCACATTCGATCGATGAAGGGGATTATAATCCTAAGGCCGGGCTCCCTGATACCGACGAACCGCCCCAGCCGGAGGATGACTCCCCTTTCATACTGAGCTACAACCTTGAGCGCAGACATCAGCACTACAAATACCAAGATAACGAAGATAACCACACCGACCCATACTGCTGCCATTCCTTCTTACCTCCTACTTTGACTGCTTGACCACTCTCAGCCGCAGGCCCTCGACCCCCTGGACTGTTACCTCTTCTCCCGGATCAGCTCTTCCACCTTCCACAGACGCATTCCATATCTCGCCCTCCACGAAGACCGTACCCTTCGGATCGAGTGCAGCGCGCACCACTGCGGTCTGCCCAATCAGACCTTCACGGCCCGTGTTGACCGGCCGACGTTGAGACCGGATGATCACCGTCACCACGAGTATGAAGATCACGGCGATGGTGCCTATCACCACGCCCATCACCCAGGGGTTGACCTCGAAAGGCGTGCCGCTGAACAGTAGTAGAGATCCAGCCACTAGAGAAACCATTCCCCCGGCAAAGAGTACCCCGAACGTTGGAGTGAATGCCTCAGCCACAAAGAGCGCGAACGCCAACAGCATGAGCAGCAGCCCGGCGTAGTTGGCCTCCAGTACTCCCAGAGAGTATACCCCCAGCAGGAGGCACACGCCACCCAGCACCCCCGGCAGCACCACACCTGGGTGCAGCAACTCGATCAGAAGGCCAAGCATGCCGATGCTCAGCAGCATGTAGGCAATCGTCGGGTCGCTGATGGCCAGCAGGAAGCGCTCCATCTCAGTCATGTCTACGTAACGGAGACCGGTACCCGCAAGAATGCTGAAGGTCTCCCCGTTGGCCAGCACTATCCCAGACTGCAATCTCGCCAGCAGGTCTTCAATGCTCGTGGCACCAACATCGTCTACCAGCGGCGGATCCAGCCGCTCTACGCCAAGAATCTCCTGATTGGGATCCGACAAAACCTCCGTACCACCCGCTTCACTCGGGGAGAAAGACGCCGCCTCCGTCACCGCAGCCATGGCGGCCGCCTCGTTCCGGCCGTGCTCCTCAGCAATGCTCTTCATCCAGTGGCTGGCCAGGTTCACAGCTTTGGCCCTCTCATCCTCGGACAGTTCGCCACCACCACTGGCAATCGGGGTCGAGGCACCGATCACGCTCTCGGGGGCCATGGCCGCCACGTCGGCTGATAATGTGATGAATGCTCCGGCCGAAGCTGCCCATGAGCCCTTCGGCACGTAGACAACAATGGGAACCGTAGCTTCCGAGATGCGCCTGACAATGTCCTCGGTGGAAGACAGCAGACCGCCCGGCGTGTCCAGCTCAATGAGACAGGCCACGGCTCCATCCCTCTCCGCCTTCGAAATGCCCCGGTCTATGTAGCGGGCCAGGGATGGATTCACCGTGCCATCCACCCTCAACACGTCCACCACGGGCACATCATCCTGGCCACTCGCCGTCACCTGAAGGCTGCCGACCGCCAGCACCAGAAGCACGAGCAATGCAGCAATGTAAGCGATGCGTAATGCTGACACCGTGACTCCCCCTACACGCCGATTATAGGCCAGCCGTCCGATGTAGCACAAGTGAACGTTTCCTTAACCAACCCCCTTCCATCCGGAGACTGACTCCAGGTGCCTGTCACGTCCTGTCGTTCATGCTCTGTGTTATAATCAGGCTGTAATGGGAATGGACAAGACGCTCGCCGTTAATCGCAAAGCTCGTCATGATTATGCCATTGACGAGACTTTGGAGACTGGCATCGTGCTCACGGGCACTGAGATCAAGTCTCTCCGGGCAGGCAAGGCGAATATTGCCCAGTCCTACGCCGCTATACAGGAGGGCGAGTTGTGGTTGTTCAACGCTCACATCGCCCAGTACGACGCCGGCAACCGATACAACCATGAGCCGACACGGCCGCGCAAACTGCTGGCTCATCGGAATGAGATAAGAGAACTGGCCCTCAAGGCCAGCCAGAAGAGGTTCACCCTGGTGCCTCTGCGACTGTATCTGAAGAAGAGATTGGCCAAGGTGGAACTTGGTTTGGGCAGAGGCAAGAGGATGTACGACAAGCGCGAGGCCCTGGCCGAGCGCCAAAGCGATCGAGAGATCGAACGCTCCTTAAAAATGCGCCGGTTGCACTGACAGTGGGGACGCGTGGCTTCGACAGGGGAAGGCGCGACAAGATTGCAGGCTGAGGTGCCACTACCCTCACAAATCCAGTGGCAAACAAGTAACTGGCGAAAAAGAGCCTGTTCTCGTAGCCGCCTAACAACGGCTACCGTCCTCTTTGATCTCTCCTCGATGGGTCAGGGATGGGCGAAGCAATGTCGGGGTGCGGCTATCCGATGTCGATCAGGATGGCCTAAGAAAAATCGACTGGTCCGGTTGACCCTCCGTTGACTGACACCGGCCGGGCGAGAAACGAAGTCAACTAAGCCTGTAGTAGATCTTAAGCAAGTTCCTCTGGACGGGGAGTTCGACTCTCCCCCGTCTCCACCAG
>DAIQQD010000255.1:0-2975 GCA_036787015.1 Chloroflexota bacterium | reverse complement strand
CGGTCTCCGAGCAGGCCGTATGCCCCAACATGAAGATGATCGGCCTGGAGAACATACTCTGGTCGCTGGAAGACCTGTCGCCAGAAGTCAAGGTTCCCGAAGATATCCGCCTCAGAGCCAAGAACGCCGTCGACAAGATGATCCAGGTGAGCTAGGCTAGTTCTAGCAATGAACATCCTGGAAGGTCTGAACCCCGCGCAGCGCGCAGCCGCCGAAACCATCGAAGGGCCCCTCCTGATCCTGGCCGGGCCCGGCAGCGGCAAGACCCGGGTTATCACCCACCGCATCGCCTATCTGGTCAAGGTGATCGGCATCAACCCGCGCCGCATCATGGCGGTGACGTTCACCAACAAGGCAGCCAAGGAGATGAGAGAGCGGCTGCAGGTGTTGCTGGCGGGATCTGTCGAACACCTGTCCGTGGGCACATTCCACGCCGCATGTGCCGCCATCCTGCGCCGCGACGGTGAGGCAATGGGTTTGAGCTCGAAGTACGCCATCTACGACGACGACGATCAGATCAACCTGATCAAGCGCAGTCTCCAGGACCTGAGCCTGGACCCCAAGCAGTACCCGCCGAAGACCTTTCAAAACGCCATCAGCAGCGCCAAGAGCCAGCTCATCACAGTGGAAGACTACGCCCAGCGCTCGCACAGCTACTTCGAGGAAGTGGTGTCCAGGGTCTACCGGCAATACGAGACGCTCCTGGCGCAAAGCCAGGCGCTGGACTTCGATGACCTGTTGATGAAGGCCTATCAGCTCTTCGACGATCATCCGGACGTTCTGGCAAAGTACCAGTCGCGCTACCTCCATCTGCTCATCGACGAGTTCCAGGATACCAACATTACCCAGTACGCCTTGGCCAGGCAGATGGCCGCGAAGCACCGCAGTATCTGCGTCGTCGGTGATCCCGACCAATCCATTTACTCCTGGCGCAACGCCGACCTGCGCAACATCCTCAACTTCGAGCGCGACTACCCCGAGGCCAAGGTGGTCTATCTGGAGCAGAACTACCGCTCCACCAAGACTATACTCGAAGCTGCCCATCAGGTGGTCTCGGTGAACAGAAGCCGCAAGGAGAATGCCCTGTGGACCGATAACGAGGAGGGCGCACCACTTAGGGTAGTCGAGACGTTCAGCGAGTTCGAGGAGGCGCAGTTCGTGGTGAGCGAGGTGGCCCGCCTGCTGGATCAGGGCGAGGCCGGGCACGTCGACTGCGCCGTCATGTACCGCACGAACGCGCAGTCGCGCGCCCTGGAAGAAGCGTTCGTGCGCTACGGCATGCCATACCAGGTGATTGGCTCAGTCCGCTTCTACTCGCGCCGCGAGATCAAAGACGTCATCGCTTACTTGAAGCTCATCTACAACCCCTGGGACTCCGTCAGCCTGGCCCGGATCATCAACGTGCCGCCGCGGGGCATCGGGCAGAAGACCATCGACGAACTGCAGCAGTGGACGAAGGGCCTGGGGCTGCCTCTTTACACCGGGCTCCAGAGGCTGGCGGAAGACAAGTCCTGCTCTCCGTTCAGCGCGCGATCGACCCAGGCGCTGGTCAACTTCTACACCATGATCGAAGAGTTGGCCAGGAAGAGCCAGGAAGTGAACGTGGTGGAACTCCTGGATGCGGTGCTGCAGACTTCCGACTACAAGGAGTACACACTGGAGCAGCCGGACGGCGATGACCGCTGGGATAACATACTGGAGTTGCGTGGCATAGCCGGCGAATACAATGAACTCAAGCCTCCGGAGGGACTGACGCTGTTTCTTGAAGGAGTCAGCCTCTTCTCCGACACCGACGATCTGGACGAGAAGAAGGACGTGGTCACCCTAATCACCTTGCACCAGGCCAAGGGGCTGGAGTATCCGGTGGTGTTCATCGTGGGGATGGAGGAGGGGGTGCTGCCGCACATCAGGTCCTTTGACGATCCGGCCCAGATGGAGGAGGAGCGCCGCCTGTGCTATGTGGGCATGACGCGGGCCAAGAAGCGGCTCTACCTGGTGCGGGCCCTGCGGCGCAGCCTCATGGGTGGCACCAATGCCAATCCTCCCTCCCGCTTCCTGAAGAACATCCCATCGAATCTGGTGCAGACCACGGGCTTGTTTGGAGAGGAGCCGAAGGCGGCGCCAAAGCCAAAAGCCAATGGCCCGGACCTGTCACCCGGGGATCACGTGGAACATGCCAAGTTCGGCAAGGGCGTGGTGGTGAGCTGCACGCCCGCCCGGGACGACCAGGAAGTCGTGGTCGTTTTCGATGGGGCGGGTATCAAGAAGCTGCTGCTGAGCCTGGCCCAGCTCAAGCGCGTTGACTAGCCCTCAGTTCGTGTGGCTGAGCAGGAGTTGTATCCCCGCTGTCTGCGCTGGTCTCTTCTTGGTGCTGGAGTTCCACTGGCGCTGCAGCCACGCCAGCGCTTTGCGGGTATCGCTGGCGACTCTGGCCTTCTCTGAGTGCTCCACCCGGTACTTGAAGAGCCAGTAGGTGAACTCCTTCTTCTCCGTGAGAGAGATCGAATCGCCGTTGGCGTATCCCCTCTGGCCTCTGAAAAGGGTCAGCAGGTCGAACATCTCGGCCTCGTAGATGCGGCGGTAGGCCTCCTGCTCGATGCGCTGGCCGAGGATCAGGGTCAGGTGCCCGTTCTCCTTCAGCACCTCTTCCTCGACCACGGACAGCAGGGCTTCCTCCACCACAACGCCGTAGAGATAGTTCAGGTAGGCCCGGTACTTCACGTCGCCGATAAGCTGCCGGAACTCGCCTGGGGAGAGGTCAATGGGTGGGGTGGCGGCAAACAACAGATCGAGCTTCTCATTCTCCGGGATCATGCCGTCGATCTCTTGGCAGAGCCTGTCCGCCAGCGTGAGCCAGTCGAAGGCTTCGCCGCCGATCAGGTAGCGGTAGTACCGGCCGTCGTGAAGCTCCTCGGCGCTACCCCAGAGGCCGATGGCCTCCAGGAGGGCCACGTACCAGTTCTTGCCGGTGGAGA
>DAIQQD010000004.1:0-29586 GCA_036787015.1 Chloroflexota bacterium | reverse complement strand
GACTTCGAGGTCACCACCGGGCTCAGGATGTTCGATCACCTGCTGACTCAGTTGGCCCGCCATGGAGCCTTCAATCTGAAGGTCGCCGCCACCGGCGCCGATCCTCACCACCTCGTGGAAGACGTCGCCATCTGCCTTGGCAGGGCTTTCAATGAGGCCTTGGGGGAGAAGCGCGGCATCGTGAGAATGGCGCATGCCGTGGTTCCCATGGACGACGCTCTGGCCCTCGTAGCAGTAGATATCAGTGGCCGGGGCTATTGCGTGTCAGAGATGTCTTTCGTTGACAAGAATATGGCAGACCTGCCATCAAACCTGGTCAGCCACTTCCTTGAGAGCTTCGCCTCAGAAGCCCGCTTGAATCTTCATGCCAAGATAATCCGGGGCACTGACGATCATCACAAGGCCGAGGCCACCTTCAAAGCGCTGGCCCGCGCCCTGGATGCGGCCACCAGCTTGGACTCCAGGATCACCGGCAGAGTGCCCAGCACCAAAGACGTCATCGACTGAGGTCTAGGCCCGGGCAAACCGCGCATCGCCCGGGCTAATGCCCCCTACGCAGCCAGGAATCCGGCGTCCACAGCCATAGCATGCCCGGTCACAAAAGAGGCGGCTTCTGAGCAAAGCCAGACCACGGCCTCCCCGACCTCTTGCGGCTTGCCCCAACGTCTCATGGCATTGCCCCGCGTCTCCGACATCATGGGTTGCTTCACCAGGCGTTTCGACATCGGCGTGTTGATGCCTCCGGGGCACACCGCATTGACGCGGACACCGGCCTTGGCATACTCCAGCGCTGCGGTCCGGGTTAGCATTATGATGCCCCCCTTCGAGGCGCAGTAGTTGCTCATGCCTCCCAACCCCCTCATCCCACCTATCGAAGCCGTGTTCACAATAGCTCCGCCGCCCTGCTTGAGCATCTGCGGGATCTCATACTTCATGCATAGCCAAACACCCTTCAGATTGACCGCTATGACCCGGTCCCAGTCTTCCTCAGTGCAATCGGCCGTCTTCGCCATGGCGCTGTCGATTCCAGCATTGTTGAACCCGCAGTCCAGCCTCCCAAACACCTCCACAACCTTGCCGACAGCCGCCTCAACCTCAGAGGCCACCGACACATCGCACTTCAAGAACACGGCCTCACCACCAGCCTCCTTCACCATGCGTACCGTCTCATGACCTTGTTCTACCTGTATGTCGGCGATGGCCACCTTTGCCCCCTCTCTGGCAAAGACCAATGCCGTCCCTCTGCCTATGCCCGAAGACCCCCCTGTAATCAGAGCTACCTTGCCATTGACCAATCCAGACAAAGTCATCGCCTCCTTCTCTGACCTTTCATCTCACTAGCCGGCAGCCCTCCGCAACGGGAGAACGTCGATCTCACGCACCTCTATCCTTAATCGTAGCAATTGCCCATCGCCATGCGCAATCCCAACGAAGCCACCGACCGTCACAAAATGATACCTGCTCCCACCGCCGGCGTGTTATCATTGACTACACCCGAAGACAGGGCACTCCACATCCTGATGAAAGTCACCGAAGTAGCCGACAGCACCTACCTGCTCGATTGCTCACAGGACGTGGGCTTCTCCCTCAGCGAGGTAGCCTACCTGCTGGTCGATGACTTTCCCGTTCTGATCGAACCCTGTTCCACAACCACGGCTTCCAAGGTCCTGGCGATGTCCAGAGACGCCGGCCTCGACCTGCGCCATCTCGCCTACATCATACCGACCCACATCCACGTGGACCATGGAGGCGGTGCCGGACACTTGGCACAACACCTCCCCGATGCCAAAGTTGTGCTCCATCCCCGCGGGGCCAAGAACATGGTCGATCCCGCGAAACTGGTTACCGCTACCAAGTCGGTCTTCGGCGACGATTTCGAGCAGCGCTTCGGTCCGATTCTGGCCATACCGGAAAGGCAGATGCACATCGCCCAAGACAATGAGGTGATACACCTTGGCAAAAGAGACCTGACGATACTGTTTACGCCCGGTCACGCTTCACACCATATTTCGATACGGGACAGCCTGACCAAAGGCATCTTCCCGGGCGAGGCTTTGGGGTTCATGGCTACTAGCATGCCTGACTTCCCGCTACCGGCAGCCGTGCCTCCTTTCGACCTCCAACTCTACGTCGACTCCATAGACAGGCTCGCCTGCCTCGCGCCACCCATCATCTTCTACTCACACTGCGGCGTTCGCCGTGACCCTGAATCGCTGATTGCCACCATCAGAGAGAATTCCATTGTCGTCGGCCAAATCGTGGAGAAAGCACTGAAGGACGGCAAGACACACCAAGAGATCTGGACACTGCTCTCAGACTACGTCAGGGGGAAGGCAGGAGGTGATCTCCCGCCGGAATTCCTGCTGGGGCTCTCCGCATACACATCCTACTTCGGCCAGAAGTAGCAGCGCGGCAACAACCACTCTCCCACGTGATGCGGCTCATTGATTCCATCGCCCCGGTAAAGCCACTGTGGCACCAACCCATCACCAGCTATCACAGCCTCGAAAGCACTCAGGGGGTTGCAGGCCCAGACAGTCTATCGATTGCTGACCTGATCCGTCTTAGGCACTTGTCCCTGCCCACCACTGCCATGGTCTGAAACAGGGGAGGAGCGGCAGTCCGTCCTGTCACGGCGATCCGCAGAAGTCCAAACAGGTCTCCCGTCTTCACAGACACCTCCTCTGCCAGAGAGCGCAGAGGAGGTTCCAAGCTAGCCATGTCAAACGGCGCCACCGCATCCAATCGTGCGGCAGACGCACTCAGCAGCTCCCGGGCCCGCTCTCTCGTCATCCCGCCTTTCAGCAACAGATCCACCGGATAGTCCACGTCATCCACGAAGAAGAATCCGCTGTTCGCCGGAAACTCAACCAGGGTCTTCGCGCGCTCCTGCTGCAACGCCACCACCTGACTCACGTATCCGACGTCCAGCGGACGCTTCACTTGAGGCGGAAGCTGCTTCTCGAAGCAGGGCAGAGCCCGTTCAGCCAATTCGGCCGGGTTGAGCTGGCGGATGTAGAAACCATTCATCCACTGCAGCTTCTTTATGTCAAATACAGCCGCCGTCCGGCTGATGCGCTCAAGGCTGAAGTGCTTCACCAGGTCCTCGCGGCCAATCACATCGGTCTTGTCATCCAGCGACCAGCCCAGCAGGGCCAGGAAGTTGAAAATGGCCTCCGCCAAGTATCCTTCGTCCCGGTAGTCCAGCAGCGCCGTGGCTCCGTGCCGCTTGCTCAGCTTCGACTTGTCCGGTCCCAGGATCATGGGCAGGTGCGCATAAAGCGGCGGTGTCCAGCCAAAGGCAGCATAGAGGAGGACATGCCTTGGCGTCGATGACAGCCACTCATCCGCCCGCATGACGTGGCTGATATCCATGGTGTGATCGTCCACAATATTGGCCAGGTGGTAGGTGGGGTAGCCGTCGGACTTCAATAGCACCAGATCATCAAGCTCGGCATTGGCGAACGTTATGTCGCCGCGAATGAGATCGTGAAATGTAGTCTCGCCTCCAAGGGGGACCTTGAACCGTATCACCGGCACGATGCCCTGAGACTCAGCTCCTGCCTGTTCCTGCGCGCTCAGGTCGCGGCAATGTCGGTCGTAGGTCCGCACCGATTCCTTGCGTTCCGCCATCTGGGTGCGCATTTGTGCCAGCCGTTCCGCGGAGCAGTAGCACCGGTAGGCATGGCCAACGTCCACCAACTGCTGCGCGTATCTCTTGTACAAGTCGAGCCGCTCCGATTGAAAGTACGGCCCGTATTCGCCGCCGCCCTCCGGCCCTTCGTCCCAGTCCAGGCCCAGCCAGCGCAGGCTCTCGAGTATCTGCTCTACCGCACCCTCGACCTTGCGTGACTGATCGGTGTCCTCAATACGCACGATGAACTTGCCGCCCGAGTGCCGGGCGAACAGCCAGTTGAACAGCGCCGTCCGGATGTTCCCGATGTGCGGGTACCCGGTCGGGCTGGGAGCGTATCTGACTCTAACGTTCTCCGTACCCATGCTTCCCTACAAATCGGCTTCTGGTTTCACCCTTCCCGCTTCAGACGATGGTTTCCATTCTAGCATCGACGGTCGCCGCCAGTCCAAGAAGGCATCCTCCAACCGCGCCCATCTTTGACAAAGCGCATGCGCAACCTATACTTTATTGTCAGAGCCAGGCCGGTCGTCCGGGCCAAGGCATCTCGATCCCAGAGGATGGCCAAGGATCCTCTGTCCTAGGAGAACTAACAGTGTCCGAGCAGGCAACTCCCTCCGACTTCATTCGGGACATCATTGACGAGGACATCGAGACCAATAAGTACGGCGGCCGCGTGCACACGCGGTTCCCGCCTGAACCCAACGGCTACCTGCACATCGGCCACGCCAAATCAATCTGCCTGAACTTCGGCATCGCCGCCCAGTACAAGGGCCTCTGCAATCTCCGCTTCGACGACACCAACCCCACCAAGGAAGAGCAGGAATACGTCGATTCCATCCTGGCCAGCGTGCGCTGGCTCGGCTTCGACTGGCAGGACAGGCTGTATTATGCGTCGGACTACTTCGACCAGATGCACGACTACGCCGTTCAGTTGATCAAGGCCGGCAAGGCCTATGTCGATGACCTGAGCGCCGACGAGATCAGGGACTACCGCGGCACTCTCACTCAGCCGGGCAAGGAGAGCCCCTATCGAAACCGCTCCATCGAAGAGAACCTCGACCTCTTCGCCCGCATGCGGGCGGGGGAGTTTGAAGACGGCGCCCGTGTGCTCCGCGCCAAAATCGACATGGCATCGCCGAACCTCAATATCCGAGACCCGGTGATGTACCGCATCCTGCACGCAGACCACCATCGCACCGGCAGCAAGTGGTGCATTTACCCGATGTACGATTGGGCCCACGGTATCGAGGATTCGATTGAACGGATCACGCACTCTATCTGTACCCTGGAGTTCCAGGACCACCGCCCGCTCTACGATTGGTTCCTCGACCAGTTGGGCGTCTACCACCCGCAGCAGATAGAGTTCGCCCGCCTTAATCTCTCCTACACCGTCATGAGCAAGCGCAAGCTGCTGCAGTTGGTAGAGAACGGACAGGTTTCCGGCTGGGATGATCCCCGCATGCCGACCATTGCCGGCATGCGGAGGCGCGGCTACACGCCAAGCTCCATTCGCGACTTCTGCGACCGGATTGGGGTGGCCAAGACGGACAGCACCATCGATGTAGCGCTGCTGGAGCACTGCATCCGTGACGATCTGAACCGCACCACCCCCCGTGTCATGGCCGTGCTGAACCCGCTACGCGTGGTCATCGACAACTACCCCGACGGTCAGAACGAGGATCTGGACGCCGTCAACAACCCGGAGGACCCTGGCGCCGGAACACGAAAGGTGCCGTTTTCGCGCGTGCTGTACATCGAACGTGATGATTTCCGAGAGAAGCCTCCGAACAAGTTCTTCCGCCTCGCGCCCGGCCGCGAGGTGCGGCTGCGGTACGCCTACCTCATCACCTGCGTCGGTGTGAAGAAGGATGCGGGCACCGGAGAGGTCATCGAGCTTCATTGTACCTATGACCCGGCAACTCGCGGCGGCGACACACCGGACGGGCGCAAAGTCAAAGGAACCATCCACTGGGTTTCAGCACCTCACGCGCTCCAGGCCGAGGTACGACTATACGATCGCCTGTTCACGCTAGAGAATCCCGGTGATGTCGAAGACGGCTGCGAAGGCGCTCTCAACCCGAACTCGCTGGAGGTTGTTATGGGCTATGTCGAACCCAGCCTCGTGAATGCGGCACCCGGGAGTTCCTTTCAGTTCGAACGTCTGGGCTATTTCTGCGCGGACCTGAAGGACTCGTCTGCCCAGCGGCTGGTGTTCAACCGGACAGTCGCCCTGCGCGATTCCTGGGCCAAGATAGAGAAGCGTCTCTGAGGAGGCGCAACGGCCGTCGATTCCTTGCGCTACGAGCACATCACTAGGATAGACCCTACAACAATGAAACCGTTTGCAGCGCTTCTCGAAGGTCCGCCGGCGGTTCCGCCTGGAACTCAACGTACTTCCCACTCCCGGGGAGCCGCAAACCAAGCGTACGGGCATGCACAAACTGCCTGCCCAGCCAAGGCACCTTGACTCCGTACACTGCGTCCCCGACCACCGGCCAACCCTTGTGAGAGAAGTGAACCCTGATCTGGTGGGTGCGTCCAGTCTGAAGTGTCGCCTCCACCTCTGAATAACCGTTGAACCGTCTGGTGACCTCATACAACGTGCGGGACGGTCTCCCCCCTTCAACCACCGCCATTCTCTTGCGGTCCTTTGGATGGCGGCCGATCGGAGCCTCCACGGAGCCTCGCCCCGGTAATGGAGACCCCCTGACCAGCACCAAATATTTCTTCAGCATGCGATGGCCCTTGAGCTGTGACGCCAGATTCAACTGAGCAGTCTTGTTCTTCGCAATGACCATCACCCCCGAAGTGTCCTTGTCCAAGCGATGCACCACCCCAGGCCTGACTGAACTCTCGATGCGGGTGATCTCCGGACAGTGGGCCAGGATCGCATTCATCAGTGTATGCCGGGGATGGCCGGGAGCGGGGTAGACGGTCAACCCCGCAGGTTTGTTGACCACCAGAATATCCCCATCCTCATAGACGATGTCCAGAGGCAGTTCCTCCGGAACAAGTTCAGGGGAGGGCTCGGGCGGGGGCACGTGAACCAGGATCACATCGCCGATCTTTACCTTGCGGCTCGGCCTACCCAACTCCCCGTTGATCAGAACATGCCCGTCATCGATCAGCTTCTGCACAAAGGAACGAGACAGCCCTTTGCAGGACTGACAGACAAAAAGATCAAGCCGGGCACCTGGTCTATCCGCAGAGACAGAAAGTCGCTTGCCCCCATCCATCATTGGCGTTGTTTCACGCTTCTTGTCAGGCGCAGCCCGGAGATCAACAGCGCAAACAATGCAATCCCCGCAATAATGCAGCCATCGGCCACATTGAAGGTAAACCAGTGTAAGTCACCCCAGAGACGGACATCAATGAAGTCGGTAACGTGCCCACGGATGATCCGGTCGACCAGGTTCCCCAAAGTCCCCCCGATGAAGAGACCCAAACAGATATTGACCAGTCTGCTGCCGATGGGACCATACCAGAAGTACACCAGCAGAGCTAGACCGATCAGTACTACAGGCATCACTATGGCGAAGGCCGTGGGTGCTCCGATTCCAAAAATGATCCCATCATTGCTGGAATTGGTCAGCCGCAGGATGCCGTGCTCAGGCACAAACTGGCCCGGTTCGAGGCCGCTCCTGACCCACAGCTTGGTCAGCTGGTCCGCCGCCAATGCTGCGAATGCAGTAGAGAAGAGAACCAGTGGAGCACGCCTGTCACGTCTGATTGAGAAGAAGGGCAGCAACCACCACCACCAGACGTAGAATCTGCACAACGCGAGGTAGACGCGAAGCCTCTTGGCCAATCAACTACCGGCCAGGGAACTTCCCCTTGGCGTTCTTGGACTGTTGCGCCATGCAGTTCAGGCAGAGCTTCGCCTGAGGCAGGACTTCCAACCGTTCCATCTCGACCAACTGCCCGCAAGTGTCACACGAGCCATAGGTCCCCTGCTCGAACTTGCGGAGAGCATGTTCGACCTCAGCCAAGGTTCCCATCAGCCGCTTCTCCAGGGCCAACCGCTTCTCCAACTCCATGGCTTCAGAAGCCCCCTCCTCTTTCTTCCCATAGGGGCTGCCTTCCTTCATTTCGCCAACAGCGGGAGCAGAGGCCCTGTTCTGCTCCAGTTGTCTGACAAGCTTTTCCCGCTCATCCTTCAACCGCTGGTGAAGTTCATCAAACGTGACAGCCATTTCGTCTATCCCATACTGTGTGCCAGACGCCCATTCGGCTGTGGCGGAAGGAGCGCTCCTGGCGGACCGAGAGTGGAACGGCCTCGTGGGAGGAGCCGTTTCCCGCATTCTATTCCGATCGGTTGGATTAGTCAAGACTTCGAATTGACTTTGAGGCCCCTTCTGTCAAGATGCCCGACAATCGAACCGCCGACTCGAATCGCACCATCACAGTGCGGATGCGCAGGTTGACCGTCCTGCTATTGTGTCTGGTCGCCACTTCGCACTACGATGATGTATCTCTTGCGAAAGGGATTCATCACCGGTGGAGAGGTCTCACCTGAGAGGATTCCAGCCAAGTATCACGCGTCTGCTGACGAAATGAACAGAATCACCTCACACATTGAGGCGCAGCTTCTCTCGATGGACTCTCCTTCGCCGAACCAACAGAACCCCATCTAGGCCTCGACGCCGCAGCATCCTTCTACATGCCACGACAACACACTACTGGTCATCTTCTGACTTGACGGTGTATTCGGCTTCAATCACCTTTTCGTGTTTTCTACTTGTCCCGAAAACCGGCCTCCAGACCACCAGGTAGAAGACCAACACCAGGACTGCGAGAAGGGCGACCAGCACGAAGAACACCAGGGCAACCACCACGGAGAGAATGGCTATGGGCAGCGCCAGTATCCCCATGAGAATGAGCCATCTTGCCGGCACCGTGCCCAGGAGCCGCCCCAGGGCGCGAAACCCTTGCCGAAGGCCCTCCAGTATCATCTTCCTTATGTCCAAACCTCTCACCTTCCCCAGAGTTGCCTGGCGCTCTCAGCGAAGGACTCCGGCATCACGTCGATGTCGGCGTCACGGTGGAATCTCTCTAGAATGCCCGTGTCGTTTCGATAGAATGGTTCCAGCGCCGGTCTCGAGATCAGTTTGGCATGGAGCGAGTAGTATTCAAGCTTGTCGCCCATAGGCCCCGAGAATGTCGACATATTAAACGAGTTCACTCCCATTCCCTTGTAGGCCTTCAGCAATCCGACGACACACTCAGCGAAGCCCGCGATCTCTTCGTCCCGCAGGTCCATCAGGTTGCTCGTCCTCCTGAATATGATCTGAACCTCCCTGTTTCCCTGAGGGGCAAAGCTGGCGAGCGCCGCCACTGATTCGTTCTCTCCGATGTATCTCTCTCCTCTCCGCCTCTCTTCATCGAGTATGTCCATCCAGAAACTCCGCCCGGTCCGGCCGTGATACTTCCTGCTGGCTTCCAGGAGGGTCTCCTGGTATGACGTCGGCCTCACATCAACCAACACCTGAACATGGGGATGCACCATGCTGGCACCACTGGGAGAGAGATGGTTCCACAAGAGAATGGGGTATTTCGCCTCCAAGTCAAGTCCATGCACCACTGCAAGGAATTCTCTGGCCGCCATCACGCAGTCACTCACCATCCCAGCGCTGAATTCGTGCAGGTCCAGGAAGTGGCTGGTGGACACGGTGGCGGCAACGTGATAGCTGGCGAGAGGGAATACATTAGGAAAGAGGCAGCATTCACCTCTTCGAATCCGCCCGCCGGGGTAGAACCCCGGGTCAAACTTCGTTACTGCCTGCTCAATGTTCTCCGGACAGAAGGGGCATCCCTCTTTCTTCTCAGATATCTCGGCCGGGACAGAGGTCGGCCGCGTCTGCTTGATCCTCCCCGCTCTTCTGGCGTTCATCCGACACCGTCTCCCTGTCAGCGGGTCTTCCCTGAACTCAACGTACTGGACGTCTCTCTCGAAAGAAGGGGGACGGAGTGTCTCCTTGGATACGACGACCTTCGGAAACTCCACTTCTCGGTTCCTCGCCCCAGGCTGCCGGTCGTTCACGACGGCCACTCACGGTGGTGAGCGGCCAAAGCGGCATCCCCAGATTCGCTGCACTGCTACGATTATCAGCGGAGCCACCATGCAGTGTCAACAGCAGACTGCATAGCTATGCCCGGCAGGGAGATGCCATTGAACCGTCCCTCCGAATCCACTATCATTTGGCGGGTGCCGTGGCGGTAGTCGCTCGCGGTCACAATGCGACAACACAGATCTCCAGCAATGATTCCTTTCAGACATGATCTAACCTCTGCTCAACAGGAGAACCGATTGTGAGCAGCTATGTGGCCCGAACCTTCGACATGGACTTCGTATACCTGGACCTCCTCTTCTGCGCTGTCTGGATGCTGATCCTCATCAAGCAGAAGCAGACGCTGGCTCTTAGGTTCGGGCTCTTCGGCGCGCTGGTCGTCTTCCTGGCAGACGACGTGTTGTGGTTGCGCATTCAGCATACACGCTTCCTGGATGTGCCCTTCAACAGCGATCTGTTCCTGGTCTACTTCTCTTTCACCTACGGCATGATCGAGTTCTCCTACGTGACGGTCATGTTCGGGGCAAAGTCAATGAAGACCAGATTGCTCTGGGCGCTCTTTCTGTACGGGGGATGGATGGCAACAGCCTTGATCAGCCAGCATGTCGCCATCGACGACCGGACCATCAACATTGGGCGGGACATGTCTAACGCCAGGATCGTGCAGGTGGCCATGGTGGCGAGTGGCTACCTTCTCCTGCTCCTGCTCAAATACATCTGGCGCCCCATGAAGTCCCTCACTTTGCGACGCATGCTCTATCTGTTCATGATCGGCGTACTCGTCCACTTCGGCATGGAGATCACCCTGTTGGCCTCCGGCATACGTCCTGCGGAGGACTATGTCGACGTGCTGCTCTTCAACAGTTTGCTGGAGTTCAACATGGGCATTCCCATTCTCTACATTTTCTGGACCGCGGTCAGGTCAAGAAGGGAATCCGGCGCAGTCGGACCAGAGCCGACCAAGTCATCGCCACTGGCCTCAGGCTAGTCATTGCAGGAGTGCGCGGGAGATGGCGATTCCCTTGGGCTGCATTTGCCCGCAGCCCAAGGTGGCCATGGTGACCCGCAGGCATCGTGTGCACGCATTCTTGTGCCCCCAGAGCTTGAAGGCCTATAATAGTTAGCGCCGCTGAGGCGACTCGGCAGCGAGGGAAGACGCCCTTCGCATGCAACGAACTGGCGACTCGATAGTGGGGATCGACGCCAACAGCGGCCTTCTGGTGCGCCGGATTGCATCAGACTAAGACACGCGAAAGGAGACTGAGATGCCGCAGATAGCGTTCTTCGAGAAGAAATTCGTGCCTCTGTCCGAGGCCAAGGTCGGCGTCATGACGCACGCCTTGAACTACGGCACCGCCTGCTTCGAGGGTATTCGCGGCAACTGGAATGCCAAGGAAGGCCAGATGTACCTCTTCCGCCTCAAAGAGCATTACGAGAGGCTGCACAAGAGCTGCCGCATTCTGAAGATCAACCTCGCCTTCGACGTGGACAAGCTGTGCCAGATCACCGTGGACCTGGTTAAGAAGAACGGCTACCGCGAGGACATATACGTGCGTCCCCTGGCATACAAGAGTTCACAGGTGGTCGGCGTCAGGCTCCACAACCTGGAGGATGACTTCTTCATCTTCGTGACTCCGTTCGGGCCCTATCTCGACGCCGAGAAGGGGGCGAAATGCGGCGTCTCCAGTTGGCGTCGTGTAGATGACACTATGATTCCGCCCAGGGGCAAGGTAACCGGCATCTATGTCAATAGCGCACTGGCCAAGACCGAGGCTCACGATAATGGATACGACGAGGCTATTCTGCTCTCGCAGGATGGTCACGTCTCTGAAGGCAGCGGCGAGAACATCTTCGTCATCACGGATGGCAAGCTGGTGACACCGGCTTCCTGCGACAACATTCTGAAGGGAGTCACTCGCGACACCGTGATCAAGCTGGCCAAGAACGAGCTGGGGATCGACACGGTTGAGAGAGCCATCGACCGCAGCGAGCTCTACACCGCTGAAGAGTGCTTCATGACCGGAACGGCAGCCAACGTCACCCCGGTGGTGGAAGTAGACCGCCGACCCATCGGAGAGGGCAAGGTGGGCCCGATAACGCGAAAGCTCTTGAACCTATACAGCGACGTGATCCGAGGCAGGAACCGCAAGTACATAAAGTGGTGCACCCCGGCGTATCGCAGCAAGAAGGGCGCGTAGGAATCACCTTGGAAGTCGTGCGCGCCTGGCAATATTGCATCTTCGTATTCATTGCCGTGATGGGCATGCTTCAACTGATAGCCACCTGCCATCAGTTGAAGGGCATGCTGTTCATACGGAACAAGCCCGTCACGCTGACACTGTCGATCGCCGCCATCGTGTTCGCCTTCTGGTGGTTCTTCTTCAGAGACAACCGTATTGATACGGTCATGCGGAGCACCGGAGTGGAGGGCGCACAGCAATTCGCGGTCTTCTGCTGGACCACGTTCACCGCCCTGGTAGTCACGTTGATCATCTCCTCCCTGCTCCAGATGTTCGTGTACCGCCGCCGGGAAGGAACCAGGCAGGAGGAGAGGCTGGAGGGGGCATATCAGCTGAGGTACGTGAGCTGGTTTGAGGCCTTGAGACTAGCCTTCAGACGAAGAGACGAGAGCGATGCTGGGACTCATCATCCAGATTGACCAGAGCATAGTCCTCTGGATCAGCCACCTGGTGGGCAAGAGCTCCATACTGGACAGGCTCATGACGGTCCTGGCCAATGACTACTTCCTGCCGGTCAGCATCTCGCTCATCCTGCTCTACATCTGGTTCATGGGCCGTGATTTCCCCGAACGCCACAAGAACCAGATGGCTGTGGTCTGCGGCGCCATTAGCATCGGTGCCTGCATGGGCTTTGTCCTGATCACCAACAACGTCTGGCGTCATCCTCATCCCTTCCAGGACATGCCCCAACTGCTGGACCCGGTCACCAAACACATCTTCTACCCCATTCACGATCCATCGTTTCCCAGCAACAGCTCCGCTCTCACCTTTGCCGCTGCCGCCGGCGTCTGGCAGTTCAACCGCAAATGGGGGCTCATTATGCTGGTCCCGGCGATCCTGATGCCGCTGGCCAAGGTCTACGCGGCGGTGTACTACCCGTCGGATGTCATCGGCGGGGCGATTCTGGGAATACTCACCGCTTTCTTCATTGCGAAGATCTTCATGCCGGCGCTTCACGTCCCTGTAGCGATCGGCGTTTGGTTCCTGAGAACGCTGCGCGTCGGCTAGCCGCCGAGCCTCAGCCACAGGACATTCGCTGCATACCCTGTGATCTCACGCAAGCCGAATTTCGACTTGCCCTGCCGCTGGTCCGTGAACTCGATGGGAATCTCCACGAAAGTGCAGCCGTTCTTGCCGAGGCGATACAGCGTCTCCATGCCGATGGAGTAGCCCTTGGAGCGGAATCTGTCGAAGTCCAGCCCTCTCAGCGCTGCCCGCCGGTAGCACTTGTAGCCGCCGCACCAATCCCTGATGTGCCACCCCATGAAGAGGCTGGCATAGAGATTGGCACCGTTCCCGATGATCCTTCTCACCGGGCTCCTGACCGACTTGCTCTGCTTCACGAGCCGGGAGCCAATGACCACGTCGAAGTCCCCGATCCTGTCGAGAAACCTGGGAATATCTCTCGGATTATGTGAGAAGTCAGCATCCATCTCGAATACGCAGTCCACTTCCTGCTCGCGGGCGTACTTGAGGCCGGCGATACCCGCTGTTCCCCTGCCCCGCTCCTTCCGGTGAATGACGTGAATCCTGCCCTTGTTCTCCGCCGCGAGCCTGTCGGCTATCTCCCCTGTCCCGTCGGGAGAGCTGTCGTCCACGACCACGACGCTGACACCATCATGCTTCAGTATCTCTCGCACCATCCTTTCGATGTTCACTTTCTCGTTGTAGGTGGGAAGCATCACCATGGCTCTCATAGCAGCTTTCATTATATGTTTCAGGCTGTCTGGCGCGCAAAGAACCCGGTGCCATCTACTCCTTTGCCCTTTGCCGAGGGCTTCGTCGAAGATCCGCCTCAGACATGAGTCCCTGTAGCCACGAGTTTGGAACCCTCCTCTACCCCTGTCATTCCTGCTTGCGCGGGAATGACAGGATGTGGGGCGTGGAGAGGGGCTTCGCCCCTCTCCATTTCTTTTATCCCCCAAGAGTGGGGGACCAAGGGGGTTGAAGAAGCCAACCTTGCACCTCATCCTCGCGTTGGAATATAATCATTCTCACAATCACGATGAGCGACAAAGCCCTCACCGGTCTGAGAGTAGTCGAACTCGCCGAGTTCATCGCCGGTCCCTACTGCGGCAAGCTCCTGGCCGACTTCGGTGCCGAAGTAATCAAGATTGAGAAGCCTGGCGTCGGCGACGAGGCGAGACAGAGGGGCCCGTTCCCCGACTATCTGCCCGATCCCGAAAAGAGCGGTCTGTTCCTGTATTTGAACACGAACAAGCTCAGCATCACGCTGAACATCGAGACCGCCACCGGTCAACACATCCTCAAGGACATCCTCAAGACGGCCGACGTCCTGATAGAAGATCACCCACCGGCCCAAATGCAGGCCCTCGGACTCGACTTCGAGAGCCTCCACAAGGTCAACCCGGCACTGATCGTGGTCTCTATCACCGCCTTCGGCCAGACCGGTCCGTACCGGGACTACAAAGGATATGCCATCAATGCCAGCGCCCTAGGCGGTCAGACCGTCTGCGCCGGCGAAATGGGCCGGGAGCCCTTGACGCCTCCGCTGTGCCTGGGCCACTACCAGAGCGGAACGGCTGGAGCCACAGCTGCCATGGGCGCCGTTTTCGCGCGTGAAGCGAGCGGCAAAGGGCAGCATGTCGACATATCTGAGGCCCAAGTCTGGGCCACGCTCCATACCGGCAACCAAGAGTCATCCTTCATCATGCACGGCATGAAGAGAATGCGCTGGGGGCACCGCACACCCGGCGTTTACCCGTATACCATACTCCCGTGCAAGGACGGCTTCATGAGCATGATCGCCATCCAAGGCTATCAATGGAAGCGGTTCCTGGAGATGCTGGGCGATGGACAGGTGCCTGAATGGTACTCCAGCGACCCTCGGTTCCAGGATCGCCGCCAGATCAGCTTGAAGTATGCGGACGAGATGGATGGCCGCCTGGCGCCCTGGCTGACAGCGCACACCAAACAGGAGATCTACAAGCTCTGCCTTGAAAAGAGGGTGCCCTTCGCGCCGGTGAGGAACATGGCGGAGGTAGTCAACGATGCCCACCTCAAGGCTCGAGACTACTTCGTTGAGGTCAATCACCCAGTGGCGGGGACATTCAAGTATCCAGGCGCTCCGGGCAGGCTCTCAGAGACCCCCTGGGCGGTGGACAGTCCGGCCCCGCTGCTGGGCCAGCATAACGAAGAGATCTACTGCAAACGCCTGGGCTACTCAAAGGAAAAACTGGAGACACTGCGCACGGGAGGCGTCATCTGAGCACCAACAAGAAGTACCCGCTCCAGGGTTGCCGCGTCATCAACTTCGGCTGGGTCTTTGCCGGCCCGTACCTGGCCACGATGCTCGGCGACCTGGGAGCCGAGGTCATCAAGATCGAGACCAGAAGCCGCATCGACTCCATGAGGCTGAGTCCGGACAACCTGGACAAAGAGCCCGATAGAGACCCCTGGTTCCACAGCGGCGTTCGTAACCAGATGAGCATCACTCTGGACATGGAGCAGCCCAAGGCCATCCCAGTCATCAAGAATCTCATCAAGACGAGCGATGTCGTTATCGAGAACTTCTCGCCCAAAGTGATGAAGCAGCACGACCTGGACTACCAGGCATTGAGACAGATAAAGCCCGACATCATAATGATCTCTCTGCCCGCCACCGGCCACAGTGGGCCGCTGCGCGATGCTCAGACCTACGGGCCCTCCCTCACCGGGTTGGCTGGTGTGGATGGCTTGGTTGGCTACAACGGCGAACGGGTCCTCGGTTTGCAGCAAGCGTACGCTGATGTCAACAGTGCCTTGCACGGGGCGTTCACGGTTCTGGCCGCCCTCTACTATAGGAAGAGGACAGGCAAGGGCCAGTTCATTGAGATGGCGCAACTCGAAGCGGTGGTCGGCATTGCCGGCGAAGCGGTCATGGAATACGTCATGAACGGCAGGGTGCTGGGGACGATGGGGAACTACTATCCAACGATGTGCCCGCATAACAACTACCGTTGCGCCGAAGAGGACAAGTGGGTTTCCATCGCGGTGAAGACCGAAGACGAATGGAAAGCATTCTGCCGGGCCATCGGCGATCCCGCCTGGACCCAAGATGAGAGATTCGCCGACAAGTACAGCCGGCAGAGGAACCGAAATGAACTTGACCGCCTGATCACAGAGTGGACCTCCAAACTCACCTACTATGAGGTCACCGAAATCCTGCAGAAGCACGGGGTAGCGGCCGCGCCCTGCCTGGACACGGAGGGGAGGTTCTTCGATCCGCACCTGCAGGAGAGAAAGACCTACCTGGAGGTCGAGCACCCCACAACGGGCACCGACTTCATCGCTAACTCGGCCTGGGCCATGTCCGACAATCAAACCGAGATCCGCTATCGCTCACCGTTGCTGGGCGAGCACAACAAGCACGTCTTCAAGGAGTTACTGCACATGACCGACGAGGAGATAGCTCAACTCGAGGCCGAGAAGGTCATCTACTAGACTGATCCTCACCTAAGAGCAAGCAGCCCGTCCAGGTTATCCGGTCAGGGTGAAACCGCCCGTCAAGCCCTAGCCTCTCCAGCAGTCCAATCACATCAACACCGATTGCCTCGAGCGAGGCTCTGGCTTTCTCCGGATGCCGGCATGGCTTGTCCTCAACTGCCTCGCAAGTCCGGCACAGCTGACAGTTGCCCCCGATCAGGCCCCAGAGTTGGGCCATGCCCTTTCGCCGGACACGCCGCTCCAGCCGCAGGATCAGGCGATGAAACTCCAGCTTGGTCCGGATGACGCCTTCCCGGTCATTGGCTGCGTCCATCAGCTTCGAATACTGGAGAAGAATCCCCTCCGGAAAGCCATGCAGCCGCGCGGCGACTTCCTCGAGAGAGCCCACGCGCGGCGGGCACATGTGGTGGGCATTGTAGCTGCCGCACCGGTTCTCGATGCAGTAGGCTCTGATCCTCTGTTCCGGGACAAGAAAAGCAGGGTCAAAATCGAGGCATAGATCGAATCCCAGTCTTCCCGCTTCTTCCAAAACCAGTCCCGTATCCATCGTTGACTCCCACCACAACCGTCGACAACGCCTTCCAAAGTCAATCATACTCATCGCAGGCCCGGAAGACCAATCACCTCCCGCCTTCGGCCGCACTCCTCCGTCAGCGCCGTCAGACCCTGTGCTATCATGAATCTGCCATGATGGAGAGACTCGTTGAAGGAGCCCGGGAACTGAGATTGCCCCTGACCGAACATCAACTCCGCCAGTTCCAGACGTACTACGAGCAGTTGATGGAGTGGAACCGCAGGGTCAACCTCACCGGCATCACGGACTACGATGAGGTACAGGTCAAGCACTTCGTCGACTCTCTCTCCATTGATCTGACGCTGGAGGGCGCCACGTGGGCGGACGGCAACTTCGCCCTTCTGGATATCGGCACCGGTGCCGGGATGCCAGGCATTCCGTTGAAGATACTGCACCCCGCGGCCAGGTTGGTTCTACTGGATTCCGTGACCAAGAAGACTGCCTTCCTCCGCCACGTTGTAGAGGAACTGGCACTGACCGAAGTAGAGATACTCACCCAACGGGCTGAGAATGTCGGCCATCTCCCAGGCTACCGCGACCGCTTCGATTTGGTGGTATGCCGAGCTGTCAACCGGTTGGCTACAGTGGCTGAGCTGACACTGCCGTTTTGCCGGACCAGCGGCCTCTCCGTGATACCCAAGAAGGATGGTATCGAAGATGAACTGAGTCAGGCCAACGCAGCCATAAGCATCCTGGGCGGCAAGCTCAGGACCGTCCAACAGGTGGCCGTGAAAGGCCTGGAACACCATCTTCTGGTGGTCCTGGAAAAAACGTCACCGACGCCTGCCACTTATCCCCGCCGCCCCGGCATCCCCACCAAGCGTCCGCTGCGTTGACAGCCACCCGGCTGGTAGTCCGCCCATCACGGGCAAGCTTCGCTCCCTTCGCGCCACCCATCGGGGCGTGCAGAGAGGCGCAGTCCATGCGCCTTGTGCGACGACGGCATATGCTCTAGTATGTGGGATAGCAGCGGGTGCGCGAAGCACGATACATCGCCGGCCCGCCTCCATGGAAGAGGTTGCGCATGAGTCTCTTCAGGATCGAATCCGACCTCAAACCGACCGGTGACCAGCCCCAGGCCATCGCCAAGCTGGTGAAGGGCCTCGAGGCCGGCCACAAGCAGCAGACCCTTCTCGGCGTCACCGGCAGCGGCAAGACGTTCACCATGGCCAACGTCATCGAGCAGATGCAGAGGCCCACCCTAGTGATGTGCCACAACAAGACCCTGGCGGCCCAGCTCTGTGCCGAGTTCAAGGAATACCTACCGCACAACGCCGTGGAGTACTTTGTCAGCTACTATGACTACTATCAGCCCGAGGCCTACCTCCCCACCACGGATACCTATATAGAGAAAGAGACGGACATCAACGAGGAGATCGACAAGCTCCGTCACGCCGCCACGCGCGCCCTCTTCGAGAGAAGGGATGTAGTCATCGTGGCTTCCGTGTCATGCATATATGGTCTCGGCTCACCTGAGGAGTACTACAGCTTCGTGGAATGGTTGAAGAAAGGTGAGAAGCACAACCGCAACCGGGTCGCCCGCCGCCTGGTCGAAATGCAGTACCAGCGAAACGACATCGACTTCACGCGCGGCAGGTTCCGCATTCGCGGCGATGTTCTGGAGATACAGCCAGCCTACGAAGAAAAAGCGGTGCGCATTGAATTCTTCGGCGATGAGATCGAGAGAATAGTGGAG
Source organism: Chloroflexota bacterium (assembly GCA_036787015.1). GTDB lineage: Bacteria > Chloroflexota > Dehalococcoidia > UBA2247 > RBG-13-53-26 > JAFGCL01. The sequence continues at coordinate 10,925 of DAIQQD010000004.1, read as the reverse complement.
GTCGACACCCTGACTGGTGAGTTGCTGCAGGAGCACGACGAAATCAACATCTATCCGGCCAAGCACTTCGTCACATCCGAGGAGAAGCTCACGCAGGCCATGGCCGACATTCGCGTTGAGCTGGAACAGAGGCTGCAGGAACTCCGGGGGCGCAGTAAGGTGCTGGAGGCCGCCCGGCTCGAAAGCCGCACCAACTACGATCTCGAGATGCTGCAGGAGATGGGCTACTGCACTGGCGTCGAGAACTACTCCCGACATCTGTCGCGGCGCCCGGCCGGCAGCGCGCCCTCAACGCTCCTGGACTACTTCCCGGACGATTTCCTGCTCTTCATCGACGAGTCTCACATGACGCTGCCGCAGATCAGGGGGATGTACCACGGGGACCGCAGCCGCAAGGACGTTCTGGTGAATTTCGGCTTCCGGCTGCCGTCGGCCCTGGACAACCGTCCCCTGACCTTCGAGGAGTTCGAGGGCCACGCCAACCAGGTCATCTATGTGTCGGCCACCCCCGGTCCCTACGAGTACCAGAACAGCCGGCAGGTGGTGGAACAACTGGTCAGACCCACCGGCCTCCTGGAGCCCACCGTCGAGGTCAAGCCCACCAAGGGCCAGATCGACGACCTCCTGGAACAGATCAAGGCCCGTGTCGATCGCGGAGAGCGTTGCCTGGTGACCACTCTCACCAAGAGGATGGCCGAGGAACTCTCGGAGTATCTGAAGGAGATGGGAGTCAAGACCCACTACCTGCACTCTGAGGTCGACACTCTGGAGAGGATCGAGATACTGCGGGACCTCCGGCTCGGCGTCCACGACGTGGTGGTGGGGATCAACCTACTCCGGGAGGGACTGGACCTCCCCGAAGTCAGCCTGGTGGCCATACTCGACGCCGACAAGGAAGGATACCTGAGGTCCGCCGGGGCTCTCATTCAGACCATGGGCAGGGCCGCACGTCATGTCGACGGCCACGCCATAATGTACGCTGATTCCATCACCGGGTCGATGCAGGCCGCCATGGACGAAACGCAGCGGCGCCGCTCCATCCAGGAAGCCTACAACAGGGACCACCACATCACGCCGCAGAGCATCAAGAAGGCCATCAAGGACATCACCGACAGAGTCAAGCAGGTGGCCGAGACTAGGGCCACCTACACGGGCACTGCGCCCATGTCCAGGAGCGACATGGCCGGCCTCATCAAGGAACTGGAAGCCCAGATGAAGGCCGCCGCCAAGAACCTGGAGTTCGAGAAAGCGGCCATACTGCGTGACAAGATCACCGAATTGAGGCACGCGTTCTCGGACGCACCGGAGCAACGCCCCGGGACCGGCCCGTCGCCCACAGCATACTCCACTGCCGGAGGAGGCGGGCAGAGCACCAAGGGGCCTGTTAAAAACCGCCACAAAGTGGTTAAATAGGGCATCGGATTGGGATCGTCCCGTGGGGGTGTCCTTTCCATGCTGACGTTCTATGGGTACCGAGAGAAAGTCTGCAGACTCGAACTCTGACCCTCGGAGCGGCGCTGCTCCTGAGGCCTCTCCGTCACCGCAGCCCGCTCAACCCAGAGACCTCTTCGATGGTCTCTTCGCCGACGCGCCAACCGGCATCTACGTTGCCCTGAACGGCGTAATACGTTATGTCAACCGCCGAATGCAGGTGTATACCGGACGCACCAGAGGCGACTTGCAGGGCCAGCATTACCTGCGACTGGTGGTGTCGGAAGATAGAGACAGGGTCAAGCAGAACCTCATCAAGGTCGCCAACGGCGAACATGTCCTTCCCTACGACTACAGGATCGTCAATGAAGCCGGCGATACCAGATGGTTGACAGATACCACTACGTCCATCCAGTTTCAAGATCAGCCGGCAGTCCTGGGCAGTCTGCTGGACATCACCGAGCGCAAGGCGGTAGAGCAAGCCCTTAAGGAGTCCGAAGAGGGATACAAGACTCTCTTCGAGTCCGCTGACGAGGGCATCCTCGTGGCCGACACTGAAACCAACAAGTTCGTGTATGCCAACCCGGCGATGTGCAGGATGCTGGGGTACAACCTGGAACAGCTGTGGGGGATGGACAGGAGCGCCATCCATCCTAAAGATGAATGGACAAGAATTGCCGCCGAGATCGAAGCCCAGGCCGGAGGCAGAACGGAGATGGCCACCAACATCCCCTGCACGACCAGGGACGGCAGGACTGTGTATGTGGACATCAACGCCACCAAGGCTCTGGTGAACGGGAGGGACTGCAGCATTGGATTCTTCCGTGATATCACGGAGCGCAAACGGATCGAAGATGAACTCCTTCAGTCAGAAGGCAAACTGCGCGCCATGTTCAAGTCCATCGCCGATGGCGTCATCGTCACCGACCTCCAGGTACTCATGACGGAATTGAACGATGCCACGCTCTTCTTACATGGATACGGTCGCAGAGAAGAATTGCTGGGACGGACCATCCTCGATCTCGTTGCCGAGGAGGACCATCCCAAGGTGATCGAGGCTCTCAGGAAGACCTTCCTGCAGGGTCACAGCGGGCACATGGAGTACACTCTCCTGGCAAGAGATGGCAAGCAGACCAACGCTGAGCTAAGCGCCGCCCTCATGAGGGACAAGTCAGGCAAGCCAACCGGGTTCATCATGATTGTGAAAGACATCACCGAGCGCAAGAGAGCCGAGGAAGAGATACTCCAGCGCAACCGGGAACTGGCTGCCCTCCACCAGGTACTGACGTCCATAACCCAGACGTTGGATCTGCAGCAGGTGCTGCGGGAGATCGTGTCGCAGGTCGGCACGGCGTTGGAGTCCTCCTATACCAGCATTGTCATGGTCAACGAGGATGGCACGCTCGGAGTCGGCAGTGAGGAGTATGTTGACATCCCGTCTCTCGCCATCAGAACCCGCCAGAATAGCGCCACGAGAAGAATAGTCGACATTCCGCCCACTGCTATCACTGCCCGGCCACACGGCGCGACCAGAGGGATAATCAATAGCGGACAGCCCCACCTGGTTGACAACGTGGATGCGACTGAAGGCACCAATCCGGTGCTCTTGGCGGCGGGTATCAAGTCCTACGCCGGCGTCCCCATCAAGGTCAAAAACACCATCATCGGAGTTCTCTTCGTTCACAGCACCCGGAAGAGCGCCTTCACCGGCAAGATGAGGCTGCTCATCGCCTTCGCCAATGAGGCCGGCATTGCCATCGAGAATGCCCGCCTCTACAAAGACGCCAGCACGGTCGGGGCACTCCGTGAAGCAGACCGCCTGAAGACCGAGCTTCTAGCTAACGTCTCACATGACCTCCGCACGCCTCTGACATCCATCAAGGGCTACAGCACCACCATACTGCGGCACTACCAGAAACTCAGTGACGACGAGAAGCGCGACTTTCTCAAGGAAATCGACCTGGCCAGCGACCGCCTGACCGAACTGATCGAGAACCTGCTCCAGCTCTCGAAGCTGGAGGCTGGAGGATTTCGCATGAACAAGGAACCTCTGGCCATAGACAACCTGATAGCCAATTCCATTGAAGACATGCAGCAGAAGGCGAAGGGCTACACATTCGCCGTGAAGTCGCCGAAGTCGCTGCCGTTGGTGCAGGCAGACCCCAGGCGCATAAGACAGGTGATCGACAACCTCTTGGGTAATGCAGTCAAGTACTCCCCGGAAGGCACGGAGATCATGGTCATTTGTGAAGTCGACGACCAGAGCCTGACTGTACACGTGAGAGACCAGGGCGTCGGCATTTCGGCCAACGAGATCGAGAAGATATTCGAGCGCTTCTACCAGGCAGCATCCGGCACGTCGTCTCACAAGGCTGGAGGCGTGGGCTTGGGTCTTGCCATCTGTAAGGGTATAATAGAGGCTCATAAAGGACGCATATGGGCACAGAGCGAGATAGGAAAGGGAAGCATATTCACCTTCACATTGCCACTGTACCAGCGTGAAGGAAGCAAGCCGGAGAGCCAGAGAACGAAATAGGGAGGTCTGCCCATGCCACAAAGAAAGCCGTTGATCCTGGTTGTGGACGATGACCCCGGGATACTCAAACTCGTCACACTGAATCTCGAACTCGAGGGCTATCAGGTCGTGACCGCCAGCGATGGCAAGACCGCATTGCAGATGATCGAGAATGAGCAGCCAACGCTTGTCATTCTCGACGTCATGATGCCCGGATTGGATGGTTTTCAGGTGTGCGAACGCGTCCGCCAGTTCTCGGACGTGTCGATCCTCATGCTGACGGCCAAGGGCCGCAGCGAAGACGTCATCAACGGCCTGAACAAGGGAGCAGACGACTACGTGGTGAAGCCGTTCAGCAGCGATGAGCTTCTGGCTCGCGTCCGGGCCATCCTTCGCCGAGCCAGATTCCCCGAGGAGATGCCACAGCCCCCCTTCGTCTCCGGCGATCTTGTCATCGATTTCGCCCAGCATCGCGTGACTTCAGGAGCAGAGGAAGTCCTCCTCACGCCCACGGAATATAGGATCCTCTGCCTTCTGGCGCGTAACGCCGGCAAAGCCATTACCCAGGATCACCTGCTATCTGAGGTATGGGGACAGGAATACTGCGGCGACACCCACATCCTGCAGGTAGCCGTGGCCCGCCTCAGAAAGAAGATCGGGGAGGACGCCGGCAACCCGAAGTACATCATTACGCGACCGGGCATCGGCTACGTCTTCAAGAGACCGTAGCCCACACGGGCACGCTTCGCGCGTGCCCCCCACTTCGTCCGTTTCCCCGGCTCCTTCTTGCCGTTCCCTTGTGGCAAGAAACCCTCACTAGTGACCTTTTTGTGATGTTTTCTCTTCCGCGAGAAGAGTGTTTGTGAAGCAGGCAGTGTTGCCTGAGACACAGGGGATAGCAGACCGCCCTACACTTGTGGCATGAGGGAAAGCGGGTGGGACCAAAACCCACCTCACTCGGGCGAAACAGCATGTCCCTGAGGGACGGAGCAGTACGGAGGTAACATGATGGCACTTCAAAAATCGCTAATAGTGGTTGTGGATGACGATCCCGGAATCCTGAAACTCGTGACTCTGAACCTGCAGTTGGAGGGTTTCCGCGTCATCACGGCTGTTGACGGCAAGGAGGCAGTACAGATGGTGCACGACGAGCGCCCTGCGCTCGTCCTCCTGGATGTCATGATGCCGGTCATGGACGGTTTTCAGGCTTGTGAACGGATCCGTGAGTTCTCTGAAGTGCCCATAATCATGCTGACCGCAAAAGGGGCCATTGAGGACGTCGTGCGCGGACTCGACTCCGGGGCTGACGACTATGTGGTCAAGCCCTTCAGCATCAACGAATTGGTGGCCCGCGTGAAAGCGGTCTTGCACCGGACCAAGTTCCCGCAGGAAATGCCCCAGCCAGTGTTCGCATCAGAGGACCTGTCCATCGACTTCGCCCAGCATCAGGTGAAGATAGCCGACAGCGAGGTCCTTCTGCCGCCAACCGAATACCGAATACTCTGTTTGCTCGCCCGCAACGCTGGCAGAGTGATCACACACGAACAGCTTCTGACCGAAGTCTGGGGACGCGAGTATCGAGGCGACACTCATATCCTCCAGGTAGCTGTGGCCAGACTCAGAAAGAGGCTGGGCGATGACCCCGGCAATCCTAGATTCATCGCCACCAGACCAGGCATCGGGTATACCTTCAAGAAGCCAAGAGAGGACTCACCCAACGGGACTGTGGCCTGCGGGGCTGCGCAGCCAGCGCAAGACTAGGGCCCAGAGGATCTTATATGGGCCTGTCTCCCCCGTACACGCCTTATCTGACCGGGTGCGACAGTTGCGCTGCCGAAGTCACAGCACCGGCGTTCCTGCACCGTCCACAACCGGTTGGCGGAGCCACGGTCAAATCCTCAGCACGCGAAAGCGATAGCGCTGCGGTCTACAACGTTGGCAGCACAGGCGCCAACCCGAAAGTAGCGCAGGGCTTCCACCGCCGATTCCGTCGCCCCTCAGCTAGGCGTTGCGCTTATCAAGCTCACTCCCCTGTGTGCACCGCTCCCCAAACCCCTTCAGCCACAGTCCCTATTGACCCCCTCGGCTCGGCATAGGTATCCCTTTGGGTCTACCAAAGGACTCAACATGATGCCAGAATCGTACAAGAGGGCAAGCGCAAAGCGATGAGGCCCTCATTGTGGCAGCGCGCCTCAATGACGAGACGCGTTGGAAGCGTGATTGGTGCAGGATGTGCTTTGATCTGATATGAACAGTAATGCTTTGATTCCGCTGGCCGCGACGATAGCCTATGTCCCCTTGCTGCTCGTGTCGTTGTTTCACAGACCATGGCAGAGGCAGCAGGGCTACTTCGTCCTGTACCTCATTCCCGCCGTGCTCTGGAGCTTGTCCGATTTCCTTCTTCGCAGCGACTGGCTCAACATCGACCACACCATTCTGGTACAAGTCATCATTTGCATGGGCTTCTGGATGGTGATCCAGTTCCATTATGTCCTTAGTTCCTACCACAGCAAACCCAGCCGAATCCCATTCGCATTCCTGCCGCTGCTGGCCCTGATTGTGCTGGTGGCGTTGGGCAAGATCCCCCATACAGTCGAAACCACCGAAGGTGAAATATCTGTCAGGTACGGCCTTTGGATTATCCTGATAGCCATCCCTGTGGTCGCGCTCATATTCCGGGACTTCCACTTGCTGGCCCGAAAGCGCAAGGCTACAACACAAGCGGCGGAGCGCAACCAGATAACGTACTTCCTCGTGGTCATCGTGGTCGGTATCCCTCTTATGGGCAGCTCCGTGACCGAGTTCGGAGTCTCCTACGCCGTCGCTCACATTGGAAACTTGATCACCGCTCTTGTTCTGCTGTACGCCACGGCGGCCCACCAACTGCTGGATGTGGGAGCCGCATTCCGCAGAACACTTCTCTACGCTTGGCTGACGCTTGTCGCGATTCTGACTTACCTTCTCCTATTCTGGATAGCCTCCGAGATCCTGGAATTCGACTTCGACTGGACAGTCGTCATCGTCGGTATCGCCGCCACCTTCTGCTGCATAATGCTGGTCTCTGCCGTCAGCGCCACCTCGCGCAGAGCCATAGAGGAGCTCTTCACCGGCCAGCGATATGACTATAGACAGAGGCTCCTCCAGTCTGTAACGGGCATCTACAACATCGCCGATCTGAAGGAGTTCAGCAGCCAATTCCTCTCCCTGCTCTGCCATTCCACAGGAGCTCATAGCGCTTGGCTGCTCCTTCAGTCTCCTGAGGACGGATTCTTCCGATCCAAAACACAGTTCTCTGATGACAGAGACTCCGACAATCCTATTGTCGTCAGACCTGACAGCCCACTCATCGAACGCCTTTCCCAGGGCACTACGCCGTTGTCGCAGAGGGAGATCAACGTCCTGCCCGAATTCGCCTCCCTTTGGGGGGAAGAGAAGAAGAGCATAGAATCGGCCAGAATAGACCTCTTCTTCCCGCTACGAAGCGAGGACAGGCTGATAGGCATAGTCGCCATGAGCAAGAAGAGAAGAGGCGAATCGTACACTTACGAGGAGATAGAGTTGATCACCTACGCTCTCAGCTCCGTCAGCCCCGGCATAGATAGAGAGCACGTCCGCGAACAACTACAGGCGAAGGAGAGGTCACTGGCCTTGGTGAACGAGCTCATGCTCGTGATGACGTCCAGCATTGACATCAGCGAGGCATTCGACCGTTTCTCAGAACAACTCGGGGCGGTGGTGCCCATGGACTGGGCGGCCATATGTCTCGCCGACGAAGATCAACTGCACATCCTCGCCGTTAGCAGCAACATACTATCTTCGAGGAAGCCTCAGGACAGGCTCCCACTGGCGGGCACAGGGACTGAACTGGCCATGAAGCAGCAGAGAAGCGTCTACGAGCCCGACCTAGCAAAGAACCATGCGTTCTCCACCGGAGAAAGACATCTGAAGCAGGGCCTCCGCTCCATCATCTACCTGCCACTAATCTATGCCGGAAAGAGCTTGGGCTCCCTGATCCTGGGCAGCCGCTATCCTCAAGCATACAAGGATGGGCAGATCAAGCTCCTGGAGCAATTGGCCGTGCAGATCACCCCACCCATTGCCAACTCGCAACTTTACGCCCAGGCCAGAGAGAAAGCCCGGCTCGATGAACTGACCGGCCTCTTCAACCGCCGGCACTTCGACGAGCGACTTCGAGAGGAGATCAACCGTCAGATACGCTACGGCGGAGCGTTCTCTCTGATCATGCTTGACTTGGACTCCTTCAAAGCCTACAACGATGTGTATGGCCATCCTGCCGGAGACACCCTGCTCCAGGACGTCGGCGTTCTGATCAAGAAAGCCATACGTACCAGCGATCAGGCATTCCGCTACGGCGGCGACGAGTTTGCCGCACTCCTGCCGCAGACCGACACTGACAGCGCCTACCATGTCGCGGAGAGAATCAGACAGGAAGTGGCGGCCCATGCCCAGGCCAGATCTACCGGGGTCACCTGCAGCGTTGGCATATCCAGTTGCCCCCCCGACGGAAACCTCCCCGCTGACCTAATCAGCGCGGCTGACAGCGCTCTCTACCATTCCAAGTACGCCGGCGGCAACCGCGTCCATATTTCCAGCAGCCTAATGCCCGCGGTAGCCAGCCGTCAGATCGACAGTGGCGAGGCGAGGAGCCCCAGTCTGGCTGCCATCTATGCGTTGACCACTGCAGTCGACGCCAAAGACCACTACACCTACGCCCATTCTCAGCGGGTCAAGGACTACGTCGTGACTCTGGCCCAGGCACTCGGACTGCCGGCTGATGCGGTGAACCGGCTGAGCGCGGCCGCTCTCCTTCACGACATCGGGAAAATCGGCGTGCGCGACTCCATCCTGACCAAGAATGGCGCGTTGACCGATGAAGAATTCGAGGAAGTGAAGACTCACCCAAGGCTGGCAGTAGCCATCATCTCCAACGTCCCCAGCCTTGCCACCTGCGTGCCGGCCATCCTCTACCACCACGAACGCTTCGACGGTACCGGCTATCCCCAGGGACTCAAGGGCGAGGAGATACCCCTGGAGGCCCGCATCCTTGCACTCCCGGACTGCCTGGCGGACATGACCGCGGACCGCCCCTACAGGGCCGCCCTCGACTGGAAGGAAGCCATGGAGGAAATCATACGCAACTCAGGCACTCAGTTCGACCCCAACGTAGCCAAGGTATTCGTTGCTCTCATGGAGTCCGGCGCCATACCCAGACCATCCGAGCCGGGCCAATAGCTTCAACTGTAAAGCCTCGCCAACCAGTCAATGATGCTCTGTCCGACGACCATGGCTGCCGCCGTCGCCACGACCAGCGCGGAGCCAAACGGTATTGTCTCCCCACCCTTCAACCGCCCCATCGCTAGCGCCATCAACAAGCCAACCATGGCCCCCACCACAGTCACCAGTAGTATCAGCGGGAACCCGCAGACCACTCCAAGCAGTGCCGCCAGCTTCACATCCCCTCCACCCAACCCCTCCTTGTGCAACAACGTCACGGCAAACAGCGCCAACAAGAAGAACAGCAGAAAACCGACTCCCCCACCCAGGGCCGCAACGGCGATCTGCGGCCATTCCCGCATCGCCCCGACTCCTTCCAGCCAAGGCAGATCCTTTATCAGCGCCGCAAAGACAAGTGCGATCACCACCGACGGATAGACTATTTTGTTCAGCACCAGTCCCTGCTCCAGGTCTATCACAAAGATCACGATGAACAGGCACCCCCAGAAGGCCGCCACCCCAAACTCCGCCTCCAGGCCGAACACCAGGTACAGAGCCCCCAGCATCGCCCCGGACACCAGCTCCACCACGACGATCCGCTTCGGCAGCACGGCTCCGCAGTAACGGCAGCGCCCGCGCAGCCACAGGTAGCTGAAAACGGGTATCAGGTCCGCCACGGCGAGACGGCGCTGACACTGATCGCAGCGGGACGGAGGGGTGACGATGGACCGTCCGCCGGGCAGACGATCTATGCAGACGTTGAGGAAGCTACCAATCGCAAGCCCAAGCAGGATGAACACCACGGTGAGAAGAGCCTGCACGCCAACATTCTGCACTGGCCGTCCGCGCATTGTCAAGATCGCCGGTATGGTGTCGGATCACGCATGATTCCCCCGCCTCCGGAGTCATGAACCCGGTCGCCCCGAGAACCGCTGTTCCCATGCGATACACTGAACACAAACGCCTCATGCCGAACCATCGCCGCAGTCAATATCCTGCTATCCCCTGTGATGTCCTCGTAAGTATTGCGCTTCGCCGCGAGCGATCTTTGTGACCCTCCCGCTGCCCCACGAGACACAGCGGTGACTTCCCCTACGTACACTCTCTAGTCAAACGCGACACTTCGAGGAAAGGAGGTGTTCATAATGAAGGCAGTGAAGAAAGCCAAGGCCGCTCCCCGCAAGGCCGCAAAGGCGCCGGCCAAGAAGGCTGGAAAGAGCAGACGGTAGTTAAAGAGAACCCCAGTCAAGGCGCGGGCCTCCAGACTGGGGTTCTTTGTTGCCCCAAAAACCCCCTCCTGCTCTGAGACATTCCCAAGCCCAAATCCCCCCCGGTCATGAACCTCAACAGACATAGAACAATGCCCTCTCCACCGTGTTCCCGGTGACTAAACTCGCGTGGCTGCTTCCCCGCGCTGTGGCGATCTCCAGCTCAGCCACCGCGCCGTGTTGCCCCGCTCAGTCGGTCTTCCCAGAGAGTGGCCCGCTTTGCCCGGACTGCACCGCCACCGTGTAATCGGCCCAAAAGAAATCTGGCGGCTTCTCTCGAAGCCGCCAGATCATATCCTCCACTGCATTCCTCAGACTGGAGGAATTGCATTCAACACCCGCTGATTTACTTCCCTTTCCTGGCGCGAAGCAGATACACCGCTCCGGCAACCACCACCACAACACCCACGCCCACGGCAACCATCCACAGCCCGAACTGGAAGCCGCCAGCTCCCCTGACATTGATCTTCTTGTTG
>DAIQQD010000057.1:0-10788 GCA_036787015.1 Chloroflexota bacterium | reverse complement strand
CGTGACCTTTGGGTCCGGGATAACGGTGGAGGATTTCGATTTCAGCAGCAGTGAGATCATCGCAGAGATTGCCATAGACGGCGATGCCGAGGTAGGAGTCAGGGATGTCTCGGTAACGACCGGGTGGGGAACTGGGACCAAGCAAGACGGCTTCGGTGTAGTAGGTGGTGGCGGAGGCATCTGCAGCTGTTCGTCATCGAAAGCGCCTGGTGTACGAAGTGAGATGACGCCAACCTTGGCTGCCGTTGGCCTCGTACTCGGGGCGGGGTACTGGTTCGTGAGAAGGAGCAAGAGGAATCGGCAGGGATAGCGCCTGGTCCTAGCGGTTGGCCCTATCAGAGATGAAGCAAGGGGTCTTGACAAGGTCGGTCGTCATTACCAATCAATGGGGAGCTTGGGCGATCACCAAGTCGACACGCAGAAGCAGATCGGCAATCTACGGTTTCTGGAGTCACAGCCGGCAAGCCTCAGAGAGCTTCGGTGAGCAAGGGCCCAACGCAGGAGTGCCTAGAGAACCATCACCGCCAGTATCCAGACCAAAGGTACCACCGTCAAGGCTTGCACAACCGTCACCAACAAGAACCACTCGAAGTTGGATCTTGGCCATAGCTGCCGGTCAGCCGTCGTCGCATCCTTGTCCCACGCTCGGACGACAGGCTGAGCAGCCACTGCAGGTTGTGGTTCTTCCTCCGGCCACTGCATCACATAGGACGCTGGCCACCATGGTTTGTCAGAGAGCACCACTGGCTCGGCTGGTGAAAGGATGACAGGCTCTGTGACTCCCACTGGTTCCGCAACCCTCTCGACCGGACGAGTCCTCACACTCGGGTAGCAGATTCGCTGGTCGGCCCCTGGAGCGCGGTCGAGACGGTCCTCTACAGGCATTGTGGACACAGCCACTTCAGGGTATTGCATCTTCTCAGCAGGCTTCACATACGCGTCTTTCCTGAAGTGCCGCAATAGCGACGCAATCCCCCCCTTGTGTACGGATGAGGTGTTCCGGCCGTTTGGATGGGAATCCACAGTGCTCGACACGTCCACCGCCACGCCAGTCAGCTCACCTTCAAACCGCGATTCAGCTCTGACAGCTTCTTCAACCGTGGCCGTCGCCACTCCGGCTCTTCCCGAGGATCTTAAGGCGAATTCACCCCGGAACGGTGCCCCAGATGGCTGCAAGCGAGACTCCGTCTTGGAGCCAAATCCGGGCGGAACTCTACATACCTCCCCTCCGCAATGCGGGCAATCCCGACGCTCTCTGGCAACCTCTGTCGGACGAAGGACGTCAAGCTCGCGAAAGCACTGTGGGCAGAAATACTCGGGTAATGGCATCCTTTGCTTCCTCCTTGGCCACGTTACTCTTGACTGACCGCTCACGGTCCAGAGTTCACTGATTGGTCCCTGCGCTCCAAAGCGCCGACGACTCAAGGCGCTCACTCTACCATTCAATAGCCCAGAAAAGGAAAAACCGACCTCGAAAGGTCGGTTTCACTATTGACTCCCCACTACCCAAGTGACCACATGCAGATAGTGGTTCAGCGTCCCCTGCTTAGTTAGACAAAACCTGCGCTATCGTCTCTGCTGTGCCTCGTCTGGAAGGTTAGTCGCTCATTGTCCACAATACCCCCATGGTCCCGGATGCTGTCAACCGCAGCCTGGATACTGAGAGAGGGGGTTGAAGGGCTGTTTCCCGTGGGTGCATCTGCCCTTCTGCACCAACGGAAGATGCTGTGCAGCACAGGGTAGGGGGATGCCGTTTTGGCTGAGATGTGGCCTCGTTAAGGACTCTGACCATATGGCCTGAGGTGGTAGGGCACAGGATCTGGATTTCAATGAGGACAGATACTCAAGCTCGTTGAACCTTGACAGAGAAGACTTCGCGAAGCTCGTCGGTTGGCGTGGACTCGTAGGCACCTAATTCTTCCTCGGACAGACGGAAACACACCGTTCCGTACTCTCGCCTGTCTATCTGAGGCTGACTCCAGGATATGGTGTTGCTGTCTCTCAGCTTCCCCTTCTCATATAGGTTGACCAGGTAGGCATGGCTGGCCTGTGCCGAACTCGATGGCATCACGCATATGACCAGCCTGCAGCTCTCACAAATGCTGCTGGTCACGACCATATCGCAAAGACTCCCTATCTTTCCCGAATCCGAGCTTGTCCCGGTACTGCTGGCACCGAGACTGGTTATCGAGCTGACTGCGACCAACACCACCAGTGATAGGATCACAAGACCATTCTTCATTCTACCCCCTCACCCTTCCAACGTTTGGTCCAAGTCAGGACCTCGTAGCGGACATTGCGACGCCCTTGTACCTGGACCCGTCATCTAGCCTAACGCAGGTAGTTCACAAGCGAGTCACAAACGGGTACAGTTGCGTCACAGAGTGCTCTCATTGCATTCCCAACCTCAGTTTGGATAGAGAGAAAGGCTTGGTGGAGAAAAGCGAAACAGGAAGGGTTGGGGTCTCTGCCCTACAGGCTAGAGCTAGAGGAGGCTGTAGAATGTATCATGAGAGTTGCTTGGGAAGAGTGCCGATCTTTGCAGGTGCAATGGACCACCTAGCGTATAGAACACACCCTCACCAAGCCTCTATCTTGGCATCTCATGCTCCAACTCACACAAACAGGTGCAGCGGCTACAGCATGCCCTCGGTGAGAACTCTCCAGCTACCGTCTTGTTTCTTGAATCCCACCGTTACGGTGCGTGTCTCGCCTTGCGCCGTACCCGTCACATCTGCCGTGGCGCTTGAGCCACCAATGTCTATATTCTCTATCTTCACCAGTGCTACGAGGCCTGTCATGACACGTAGTCCTGGCAATAGCTCCGTCAGCGTTGCCTTCTTCTCTTCGCTCAGATCGGCCACGTAGGTCAAGCACTTTTCGAAGTCCCGCGCATTATAGGCAGCCATGCCTTCTCTCACAGTGGCCTCGATCTTGGCACTGTCACTTTCACCCTTCTCACATCCTACTAGGAGCAGCGGAACTGCGAGCAAGAGCAGACAGACGATAGTAACCCGCTTGGTGCCCTGCATTGGACTCTCCTTTCGTGTGATGTTGCGTCCGACAATAGCATCAAAGAGTGGACGCTGTCAACGTCAGCTTGGATACAAAGGCCGGACCGCAAAGGCAATCCGTTCTAGGTATCTCCACTCGGCTGAAACCATATAGGAACCCAGGTAGCCAGAGAGTACATAATGCACCTCCATCGTACCAAGAACAATCTTGATGGCCATTCCCTGACCCTGACCAGGGAGGGAGAAACTCACTCCGTGCACCATACGTGACCGTGTTGAGACGATGAAAGCATCCGAGCCATTCAGCCCAGCATTTGTGCCCATTTGGTACTTCCGACGATGAGTTGCCATTGGCTAGGATTTGTCGATGCCGTGTGACACTCTGAAGCTTGGCATGCGACGCAATGATTAAGGGGGTGTGATTCATCGCGCCCTTACCCGACTTCCACCCAAAATGGGCAATAAGAGGTTCGAAAGAGGCTTGTGAGATCGCCTCTTATGCTGTACCATACCGACAGACTTTAAGTCTCTTGCTAGGGAAGGTCGGGGGCTGACGGCTTTTCAACGACCGGAGCGAGGATGATCGTGGCTTTGCTGAAAGACATTCGACTATATGCCGATGCACTGTCTGACCTGAGGGCCATGCGCCGGGCCGAACGGGGCAACTACCGAAAGCTCCAGAGCAAGAGGATTAGAGATCTGGTCAAACATGCCTTTGACAATGTTGAACTCTACCGCTGCAAATACAAGCAGGCCGGTATTCGGCCGGAAGATATTCAGACCATTGCTGACATGGACAAGCTCCCGGTTATCACTCGCCAGGATCTTGTCGATGGCTTCCCGAGAGCCATCCTAGCCAGCAACTGCAGGAGCGAGGACTGTCGGCTGGTGGCAACCTCCGGCTCCACAGGAACTCCACTCAGAGTCTTCAAAGACCGCACCCTGCTGCGGCGCGACGCGTTGACGGCGGTGCTCGCCAACATAGTGCTGGGGAGACAGGCACGTGTCAACGTCGGGACCAACATACTGGCCATAGAGGTAGACAGTCCAGCCTCACTCGAGGCAGTGCTGCTGGAAGAAGTGGCCAAACTGCCGCGTTTCCTGTCCAAGTCATTTCGGCCCCTTGATGCCCTCAAGGACCCCCACGAGCACATCCGGGTTCTGGCCGAATGCAGGCCCGACATCCTCTTCGCATACCCCAGCAATCTGCGGAACATGGCCATCACGGCTCGCGATGAGGGACTGCAACTGCACCAACCGAAGATTATTACTTCCTCCGCCGAACTGCTCGACGACCACACAAGAAGAACGATCTCCAGCGTCTTCAAGGGCGAGGTGATCAACTTCTACGCCAGCACCGAGGGTGGTCTAATGGCCATGGAGTGCAGCCAGCATCAAGGCATGCATGTCATCTCCTCTAGAGTCGTTCTGGAAATAGTCAGAGGTGGGAAGGCAGTGCCGCCGGGCGTGCCAGGCAATGTCGTGCTCACCAACCTGTCAAACTGGTCAACGCCGATAATCAGGTACTCCGGAATGGGCGACGTCGCTGTCCTCGAGAGTGAGCCATGTCCGTGCGGAGACAGGCAACCAGTGCTCAAGGTAGTCGAAGGCCGCCTTGTCGACTCACTGGTGCTAAGTGACGGCCGACTAGTACACCCGTTCACTTTGACGCTCGCTCTGGAGAATGTACCCATGATAGCCAAGTTCCAGATTGTCCAGGAGTGTCTTGACTCTGTTAAGGTTCTGATCGTTCCTGAGACCAGAGCTAACGGCCACAAGGCAATCTGCGAGGAGACCCGGCAGAATCTGAGAGGGTTCCTGGGGGAGAAGGTCCAAATCACAGTCGACCTGGTGGGGGATATCCCTGAGTCGAGTCAGCCTGGATTCCACACCGTTAAGTCTCTTGTAGCAAAAAAGGAATGGCAGTAGACTTTGGCCGTCAGGTTTTGGCAGCAGGAACTCGAGTGTATGCCCCGGCCCCAGATCGCCGCTTTCCAGGACGAGAAACTCAAACAGTCGAGGCTGATCAGTCGGGCGTATGATTCAGCACTCTACAAGTCAAGCTGGCAGAAGGCAGGTTTCGCTCCCGCCTCGATTCAGAACCGAGCCGATCTAAGACAGGTCCCCTACCTCACCGGCAGTCGTCTGAGGGATGCCTTTGCCACATACGCCATCGAGGATATCCTGACGTCGCAGAGCGTCAGGTTCTGGTACTGCACCTCGGGCACAACAGGATCACCCAAGTGGATACCCTATACCGACGCGGACCTTAATGTGTGTGAACAGACCATCTTGAGGAGCATGTGGCTAATCGGTATGGATCAGAGTAGGCTGACTTGGTTCAACTTGGTCACCCCGGCTCCGTTTATCTCCGACGGCGCCGCGCACTTCGGCATATTTGCGGAAATGCTCGGCGGGCTCCAGAACGAGCATATCTCGTCCTCGCCTACTGAGGTGACTACTTCTCTGCCTCTGGCCAGTGCCAGGAAACCAAACGTGCTCTCAGCCTTTCCAAGTGTCGCCGCGAGAATAGCAGAGGCCTTCCCTGAAGCCGCCTTAGCCGAGACGAGGCGGCGGTTTCAAGAAAGGAAGAACCTCCCGAATCTGGCTGCCATGTTGCTGGCAAGATTCAAAGGAATAAGGGTTCGCGACGTGATCAAGATACGTTACGGCATCTTCAGTGGAGAGTCACTGGCCCCATACCGACAGACCATAATCGACCACTACGGGCTGGAACCGTACGAGGTATATGCCTGCACGGAATTCCTCTGCTTCAACGTCGAGTGCCCCTACCATTGTGGCATCCACATCTGGCTGGATGCCTGCATCGCCGAGATAATACCGCAGCAGGAACTGGACAAAGAGGAGAACACTGCAGGCTACATCCCTCAAGCCCTGTTCCTTGACGAAGTGCCGATCGGGACCATGGGCGAATACGTCCTGACCACCTTTGGCGAGGCCCTGCCCCTGGTAAGATACCGGACTTCTGATCTGCTAGAAGTGGTGGGCACCGAGCGGTGCCGTTGCGGACGGACCCACCCACGGGTGAGAGTCCTACGGAGATTGGACGACGTGGTGAACATGGGTCTGGTTCGATTCTCCATCCTGGAAGTGGAAGCTTGCCTCGGACAGGTGTCCCATTCGGGCAAAGTGATCAGCTGGCAGCTGAGGCTCGAGCGCGAGAGCTACAAACCCAAGCCGATGCTCTTGATCAAGGCCGTCAGATCCGGCGCGGAGCAGGCACTGCTGGATGAGATTAGGTCCAGGCTCTTCGAGATAGAAGCCCTGCGGCTCGGCTGTGAAAACGGCATAGTGGCCAACCCGGATATCAAGTTGGTGGACAGGATTGAGGAGGTCCGCACTGCCACGGACAAAGTGAGGAGGATTGTCTACGGCAAGACGTGGTGACCGACTCCGCGGATAGGGTACGCATGGAAGAGACAATCGACGATAGGGATCTAGAGCAAGCCTCGCTGGAGAGACTGGCGGAATCCGCCAAGAGTGCTCTCGTCACATCGGGAGTCCTCCAGAGAGCTGAGAAGTCAGCTCTCTATCGGGCTCGCTGGCAGCAGGCACGTTTCTATGCGGAGAGCGTGAGGGAACTCAGTGATCTTCGGCGGGCGCCACTAACGGCGGAGAGGGACTTGGCGCAGGCCTGCCATCCCAGCCGCATCAAGTCCTATGCGTGTTCTGCTGTCCAGATGTGGTTCTGGGTGACCGGCAGGGGCGGTAGCACGTGGTGGATGCCCTGCGGAAAACAAGACATTATGAAGATGTTGGAACTCTGCAGGCGGATGAGCCGGGTGGTGGGTATTGCTGAAGAAGACGTGGCGCTGGTGTTGAATCAGCCGGCACCGACGGCAAGTGACAGCCTGCCGTATTTCCTGGGCTACGCACACAAGCTTGCGAGTGGGGCCAGGATGGAAGTAGTGCCTTTGTCGCCGCTGCTGCTGACGCACAGACCGGCCTGGGCCTCGTTCTTTCTGAAGAGACAGCCAACGGTGCTGGTATCTACGCCTGCCGATGCGCTGCAACTGGCCGAGATTCTGAAAAGGAATACCGGTGGCCAGAGCCAAACCGGAAGCACTACAACCTCACAGACGGCCGACGAGGCAACAAGTGCAAGCCAGGCGGGGAATGCTGAACGAAGAGGTCCCCTTGAAAGACTCAGGCTGGCTGTTCTGTTTGGCAGTGGCATAAGCCAAGACAGCCACAGGGTTGCCCAAGAATATGGCGTGGAGACGTTTCGTATGCAGGGGGCCACGGACTGCCTCCTGCTCAACGTGGAATGTCGGATGCACGAGGGCGTCCACATCTGGCTGGACACATGCATCGCAGAGATACTGCCGGCGGCTGAGCTAGAGGAGAGAGAGACTAGCGCCGGACTTAGATCCCAGGCTGTCTTTCTCCACGAGGCGAAACCCGGCACCAGAGGGGAACTGGTGGTAACCACCTTCGGTGAGGCCTTGCCTCTCATCAGGTACCGGACAGGCGAAACAGTTGAGGTTGTCTCCAGCGAACGCTGCAAGTGCGGCCTGTCTCACCCCAGAGTCAGATTCCTGTAGGTCGACATTGCTGCCTCAACGAACATCAAACCGCGTCACCCAAGGCCAGTCTTTTGCGGCCACCATCAGGCGCCCGGCCTCCAAGAAGCTGCTGCGCTGAAACCGACCTGCCCCCAACTCGCGCTCGCCTTCGATGAACTGGCGCAAGGTCAGTATCTTGTACGCTTGAAACGACCTTACCCGTAGCGGCAAAGGACCTGTACATCGTCTCATCCGGGCTTGCCACAACCGCAAACATGCCTTGGCATCCGCCCCACGATCACCAAGTAGGAAGCTACTTGATGTCCGACTCTGAGTTTACTGTTACGTACCTCCCATCCTTTGTCACTTCGCCGTTCTCGTGTTCACCCTCGATGTCTTTCATCGCATCATCCGCTGAGTCTTCATCTTCGAATAGCAGAATCATCGTCACCAGAACGGTGTCCGAGTCCTTCTTGTTCAGAGAGTAGCCTGTCGTCTCACACCCGGGGTATGTCTTATAGTACGTGGAGACACTGACCACTATCCCAGGTGGCAGTCTACCCATCAAATCCAACATGTCTTCGTCATCGCTAAGCGAATCCTCATCGCCCTTGACAACGTCTATGGATTTCTGCAGATTGTCAACATCATCTCCAATGACTATGCAGTTCGCACTGACCAGCGCGATGGCTCCGATATCGGCAGAGCTGTTCCCCCATGTCTGAACCTCTTTGTATTCGCCATCCTGATAGCCCTTGTCCTCCAACCCTTGTCTCACGCCATCAAGGTCAAACTCTCCATCGAGTACTAAGAAAATCCATCCACTGTACCCCTTTGACGCACTGTCCACATTGTCCGGGGATATGCCCAGCGCTTCGCATTCAGACTCAATCTCCTTCTTGTAGTCGTCATAGAACTCACGAAGTTCCACGTCAGCTCTCATAGCCGCGAAATCCGTGAACGTGAACATGAACTTGGCGGCACCTCTTGGCACTCTGTTCATCATGGCCTCAGCCCATCCACCACCATTGCCATCACCGTCGCCATCACCACCACATCCGGGCAGGGTCACAACTAGAAGAAGCAGCATCACCAAAGCTAGTCCAGATATCAGGGAGTTGGAGTGATGTCCTCTCACTACGGGCCTCCTTAAGTCACCGGAATGGGGCAACGGAACAAGGGTGAGAATCTCGTGCTTCCAATTGTCCCCTCTTTGAGAGTACTCGCCTGCTTGACACACATTTTACAGGTTCGCGCTTGCAGGTAGTGCTCAGGCGCCAATTTCCTTAGGACAATAGCATCAGATGAGAGAGGCTGTCAACTTTAGCCGGGGTGCATTGTCGGGCGTCAATGTGAGAGCGGCATGAGCACTCCGTGATTCCGAAGATGTCGTAGCAGCCACGGCTATCGCTGGCAATGTTCAGCAGCTTCTGGTGCCATCACCAATGAGGCATCCGCATGACAGGAGAGGACCGATCTGAGAGGGCCGTCATTCAGAATCGGCCAGGAGACTGCACCAACCCACAACACAACCATCGGACGTTGGGGTAGGAAGATGGCCATGGCCATACTTGAGCATGCAGAGACGAAGGACAGGCACAATCCCATGTCCTCACCCCGGCGCCTTGTTGAGCTTCACCCTGCCCCTTGAATACAAGCTGAGGTTGACAGCCTCTTCCGCCAAGTGCTATTGTCCAGGGCGGTTGGCATTACACGCGCAGCCTCTGAGTGTCAATCTCCGCTCAGAGTCATGAGCACGAGTAGTCTCAAAGGGGGCAATAGGTGGCAGCCAATAGTTCACTCCTATCGCATTGGCCCATTTCAGTGGTTTGAGGAGGGGGGATGAGACAACACCGTTCCAAGTCCCTGATGCGCAGCCTGGCTCTGGTGATGCTGCTTCTCTTTGTCGTGGCCCCATTTGGCTGTGGTGACAGTCCTGGGGGCGCAAGTGATGGCGACGGCAACGGTGATGGCAATGGCGGCGGATCGGTTATCTCCATGATGAACAAGGTGCCCAGAGATGCTCTGGCCTTCGACTTCACCGACGTTGCCGCTGTCCGGGCTGACGGTGACCTTGGTGAGTTATATGATGCCTACCAAGACGATATCGAGTCTGAATGCGACCTGCTGGGCATATCCCCAGATGACGTGGACCGGGAGGGTGTACATTTGGGGGCGACTGGCAGCGTCCAGATACTGGAAGGCCGGTTTGACCTTGATGGCGTGAGAAACGAGCTGAAGGACAACGGCTATGAAAAAGGTGAATACAAGAAGATTGAGACGTGGGACAGTAATACTGCCGATGATGAGATGAAAGCAGTCGCACTGACAAGTAAGGGTTGCATAATCTTCGCATCCAGCATTGACAGGGTGACAGACTGCATCGATGCCATCAACGGCGATGAGGATTCGCTTGGCGATGACGAGGGTTTCTCCGCTGTGGTGGGCAGGCTACCAGCCGGGCTGGTGGTACATGTCTATGCTACCGCAGGTTACGAGGGTTGTGAGGCCTATGGATTGTCCGTTACGAAGAACGACTTGAACAGCCGGCGACTGACCCAGGTCTTCCTGTTCGTTGATGAGGACGCAGCAGGCAGCAGAAGAGACGACATTGAGCGTGACTTCAGAGAGTACTATGAACAGGAAAGCCTCGAAGTGACACTGGATGGAAGGTACGTGGTACTCAGTGTGGTGTCGAATACGGATACGTTGCCTGTTTGAGAATCGTGAGGCCAATCCGAAGCCACTTCATCGGTCGTGGCGAGTCTGAAAGACTCGATAGACGGGCTTCTCGTAAGCACACAGGCAATCCTGTTGCATGGGGCGGGCAGAGATGTCCACGCCTCTTTCTCTGTCTTCATGCGGTCATTCCAGTGGCGCTTCGCAGACCCTCAGTCTGTCTGCCTATGTATCCAACCTGGGGTTGAGAGCTTCTGTTGACTGGCATGGTATTATCAAAGACGAGCCGTACCTACAAGTATCCTCATAGGCAGTTGCATTTCAGGTAGACTACTCACTGAGGGGGGGGGCATGAGTGTCAGGTCAATGTCTGTTGTGATTGCCTTTGCCCCGGGATGTGTGTGCCTGTTTGTCGGACATGTTCCGCCATTTCGCGACGCCGGTAGGGCAAAGATGTCAACAAGATGGATAACCACAAGCACGATGAGAGATGGTCGCTCGGGAAAGCAGCAGCCAGGACTGACATTGTGATGTGACTCTTCTGTCGGAGAGCACACATATTGAATGCA
>DAIQQD010000254.1:0-2987 GCA_036787015.1 Chloroflexota bacterium | reverse complement strand
GCGGCCGCGCATCTTGAACTAACACCGCACTTGACAGTGAACCGGACAGAACCTAGGCTGGTCCCGAATCGCCCGGTTTCGCACCCAAACTCGGCGAAGCCAACGAGATGCAGCTCTGTTTCTGAACGCTTTGAAGGTTTGCACCGGACGTGCTGAGGGGAGGACGTATGAAGAAGGAAGCTACTGAGAAGGTAGTGCGGACGGCGAGTCCTTTGGCGTGCGGCCCTGGATGTGGGCTTATGGCATGCGTCAAGGACGGTGTGCTTGTCAAAGTGGAACCCGGTGACTTTCCAGGCACCGGCCACGTGTGTGCTCGGGGTCTTACGTACCCCAAGTTGGTCTATCACCCAGACCGGTTGAGGTACCCGATGAAACGCTTGGGAAAACGAGGTGAAGGGAAATGGGTGCGGGTTTCCTGGGAAGAGGCGTTGGACACCATAGCGGCCAGATTTAAGGAGATCGGCGCCAAGCATGGCAGCAGCTCCGTGTCCTTTGTCATGGACATGATGGGCATTCTGTCTGTGGATGTTCTGCTGGGTTTCTTGGGGGCCTGCCAGGGAACCTTCATCTTGCCTGCCGGCTGTGGAGACTCAGCGGGTGTCTGCGCGGACCGCGTCACCTATGGTTCCCAGTGGTGGTTTGGAGAAGACTACACCACTAATTTCGACAAGCCTGCACTATGCTTAGTATGGGGCAACAATCCAGCCGAGACGGACTTCTTCAAGTGGCGCAGGATCCGTGATGCCAAGGAAGGCGGTGCCAGGCTAGTAGTCATTGACCCCCGATTCAGTACCACGGCATCCAAGGCTGACGTCTACGTTCCCATAAAGCCGGGCACCGACACTGCCCTGGCCCTGGGGATGATGAACGTCATTATCGACCAGAGTCTGCATGACGTATCGTTCATCATCAGTCACACCGTGGGACCATTCCTGGTGCGAAGCGACAACGGCATGTTCCTCAGGGAGAAGGACATCGTGTCCGGGGGCTTGGACAAATACATGGTCTGGGATACGGGAGCCAAGGCAGTCCGCTGCCATGACGCGGCCTCAGGATCCCCGGCACTGACGGGATCCTATAGAGTGGGTCAGATGGAGTGCAAGCCAGCGTTCCAACTGCTGAAAGAGCTGGCGGCCCAGTTCCCCCTTGAGAAGACGTCCCAGATAACCGGAGTCTCGACAGAGGTGATAACGAAGTTGGCCGTGGCCTACGCAGGAAGCAAGCCGGCGGCCTCCTATAGGGGGATGGGATGTCAGAGAACCTTCCACGGCGACATCACCTTTCATGCCATCAACACTCTGGCCGCTATCACCGGCAACATCAGCTTCGAGGGCCATGCCTGTTTTGAACTGAATCACGTCGCGTTCTTAACCCGTGGCGTTCCCAATCTGCTCCCGCTCATGCAGCTTTACGATGCCGCCATTAGTGGGAAGCCATTTCCGGTGAAGTCGCTCTGGGTATCCAGACACAATCCGATAAACCAGGAGCCCAACATCAACAAGATGATCGAGGAGGTTCTGCCTTGCCTGGATCTCCTGGTTGTAGCCGACATGTTCATGACTACCACGGCCAGCTACGCCGACTTCGTCCTCCCTGTATGCAGCTTTTTCGAATGCACCGATCTCATCCAGCCGGTGGGAAATGGCTCGCACAACTACCTCCAGCTGCAACAGAAGGCGATCGAGCCGCTGTATGAATCCAAATCGGATATCGACATGATCATCTCCATGGTGGGCCGAATGGGCATAGAGGGTTTCCTGAAGGAGCCTCTGGAGGAACTGGCCAATACACTCCTGGCCTCGGGGCATCCCTCCATGGAGGGGACAACGTTGGAGAGGTTGAGGGCAGGGCCTGTTTTGCCGGCAGCACACGCCCTGCCGAATTTCTCCACGCCATCCGGAAGGCTGGAGTTCTACACCGAGAGGCTCAGGCAATTCGGTCAAGAGTTGCCGGTGTATAAGCAACCGTTGGAGGGGCCGGGGTCGCCGCTGGCTGACAAGTATCCGTTGGTTCTTTTGACGCCCCACACCAAGTATCGTACTCACTCTTCGTTTGCCAACGTAGCTTGGCTTCGTGAGCTAGACCCGGAACCAGTAGCAGAGGTCTGTTCCATCGATGCCAAGCCCAGAGGCATCAAGGATGGGGACCTCGTCCGGGTCTTCAACGACAGAGGCGAGGTGCGGCTCAAAGCCAGAGTGCACCAGGGTGTGAGACCGGGTGCAGTGAACATCTGCCAGGGATGGTCTCCAGGCGACTATGTGTCAGGTACTCACCAGGCATTGACCCATGAAACCATCAACCCTGTCCACCAGGCGATATACGAGCCAAATGCGTCTTTGTATGACGTCCTAGTTGACGTACAGCCGGTGAAGGAGGCCTAGGGTGATGAAGAAGAGGTATGGGATGGTCATCGATCTGGAAAGGTGCACTGGATGCCGAGCCTGCACTGTGGCCTGCAAGATAGAGAACAGCATGGAACACTGCACTGGAATCAGAGTCGAGACTGTTGGGGGAGCATGGCCAGACACCCCCGCAGGCGAGTACCCGGAGCTCAGCATGGGGTTTCTGCCGATAGCCTGCATGCACTGTGAGAGGCCGCCATGCCGCGACGCCTGTCCGACCCAAGCCATCTATCAGCGGCCCGATGGCGCTGTGCTGATTGACGAGTCCCTGTGCAACGATTGCCAGGAGTGCCTGGCAGCCTGTCCGTATGATGCTCTGGTCTACGATGAGGATAAGGCCTTGGTAAGAAAATGCACACTCTGCTCTGCCAGATTGGATCAGGGACTTGAGCCTTTCTGCTCCAAGTGCTGTGGATACGGGGCCATCACCTTTGGGGATATGGGAGACCCGCGGAGCATTGTCTCAAAACTGGCGGCCCGAAGCGACGCCTATGCTCTCAAACCAGAATCTAAGACTGGTCCTGCTGTCATCTACCTCCCGGCTAAGGCATCGAGGGGCTTCCAGCATGGACGAAGAGTATCACA
>DAIQQD010000056.1:0-10841 GCA_036787015.1 Chloroflexota bacterium | reverse complement strand
GTATCGCAGTCAAGCACATCGCCATCTAGAGAGAAGCTTTCAGACCGGCATGGCGGGCAAAGGGCGGTTCTGACGTAGATCTGTTCTCCGAGCCTATATGCCGTGAAAGCCATGTCAGTGCCCTGGTATGTGACTCTGAAGTTGACTATCTTGCCGTTGTCCGTAAGGCCGACAGGGATGGACACGGAATCGCCTTCCACCGTGGCGTCGATCCATGTCGGGCGTGCTACTGAAGCCGTCTCATTGAGGTTTGCGCCACCTCTATGGCATGACCTTAGTCCTCCGCCACAGTAGGCTCTTCCGTAGGCTACGTATCCGATTGCCACCACTGCGCCGAGTAACGCCAGAACTACGACTGCTATTACCACAACCTTGGTCTTCATGGGATGAATCCTTCCTTTCCAGATGGCCTCTCGCATCCGTCCTGATCCAACTGGTCTACGATCTCGCCGTCGCGAAGAGTTACGATTCTCTTACCCCGCCGGGCTATCTCGGGGCTGTGAGTGACCATGATTATGGTATGCCCATCCTCGTTGGCCTTGCGAAAGAGCCTCAAGATATCCACTCCTGTCTTCTGGTCAACATTGCCGGTCGGCTCGTCTGCCAGGATCAGTGAGCACCCGTTGACCAAGGCCCGGGCGATGGCCACTCTCTGCTGCTCGCCGCCGCTCAATTGTCCGGGCTTGTGTTTGGCCCGTTTCTCCAAGCCCACTTCCTGCAGCATCGTTGCCGCTCTCTTCTTGCCCCCCACATCCAATCCGCCGAACGTGAGCGGCAGGAGCACATTCTCCAGCGCTGTGAGCGATGGGATCAGATGGTACTGCTGGAAGACGTAGGCCACCTTCTTTCTCCTGATTTCCACCAGCTCCTTCTCGCTCATATTGTCGATGCGCTGGCCGTCCAGGATTACCTCTCCGGCAGAGACCTTCTCCAGGCCGCCAATGACGCTCAAGAGGGTCGACTTCCCGCTTCCTGATGGGCCGGTGATAGCCACGAAGTCTCCATCATCGATTTGCAGACTGATGTTCCTCAGCGCGCCAACGCTCGATGAGCCGTTGCCATAGGTCTTTGACACGTTCTTGATCTCCAGCATCTCTTGCCTCACAACGCTCTCAGCGACTCTGCTACCCGGACTTGCGACGCCCGGAACGCGGGATAGACGCTGGCCACAATGGCCACCGCTATGGCCAGGCCAAGCGCGGGCAGAAGGTACTGCGGGGCATAGCTCATGGCCAAACCGTCGAAGATCAGAGGGCCCAAGGAATACGACAACAACGTTCCGGACACGTATCCGAGTATGCCGCCTAGAAACCCCACGGCAACTGCCTCGTAGACAAACATCCTGACAATCTGGCCGCGCGAAGCGCCGACTGCTTTCATGATGCCGATGTCCTTGGTGCGCTCGTGGACGGAGGACATCATGGTACTGACGACCGCGAAGGCGCCAACAACCAGCGTGATAGCAGCCAAGACCAGCATGAAGCGGTTGACTTTCATGACCAGGTTCATTTCAGACTCCGCTATCTGCTGAACGGCCACGGCCCGCACTCCCGGGATGGACTTGTTGATGGAGTCGGCAATCGATTCGACCGGGCAGGCAGAGCACAGCGCGCGGATGTCTATCGACGAAATCAACCCCTCTTTCTCAAAGGCCTTCTGGACTGTTCCCAGCGGAGCGAATACCTGATAGTCATCCTGCGAACCCGTTTCTTGAAGGACACCGACTACCGTCAATTCCTCACCATTGATGCTGATACGGTCTCCCGCGCCAACACCCAGCGCCGAGCTTGCCCGGTCACCCAGCAGCGCTTCGTCCTGCTGTTCAGGGTATCGGCCTCTTGATATGTCCCACCAACTCTTGATAGCACGCTCCTGCTGGGGGTCGAAGCCCACTACCATGACTGACGTTCCGTTCACCGTAGCGTCCACGTAGAGTTTGGGAGCTATGGTGGCGATATCCTCCTGGTCCTGGATGCCGAGTGCCTCTCTTATGGCTCCATCAGTGATCTGCCTGACCTCCGACACCTTTTCTTGGGCGATGTAGTTGTTGCCTACAGCCAGGCTGCCCAGTCTGAGGTCGCCCAGTTTCAAGTCCAGATCGTTGATCGCCGGTGTGATCATCATGTTGGGGCCGTACTTGTCAATCTCGCTGTAGATTCTCTTCTCGCCGGCGTTGGCCACTGTCAGTACTGCCACCACTGCCGCCACCCCGATGGCCACACCGAGTGCGGTGAACAATAGGCGCCGCCTTCTTCGCAGGGTGTCCCTGACCACGACTTGATGTATCTTCATGTTCCCCTCAATCTGCCGCAATGGAGCCGCGAAATGGCAATATCTCCTGACTCAGGGCTTTGTTGACTAAGTGTATCAAAATAGTCAACTTAACTTGGATGATAGCAGACAGTTCAGGCCTTGTCAAAGCAATACCGCATGATATGCGGCCACGTTGAACCGCGTTCTGGCTTGGCGAAGTGGCCCAATTGCCGGCGCTGAGTCCTGGCGGTTCGGGAAGGATACTGGTGATGTTTCGGCAATGGTCTCCGGCACTTTGGCGGGAGACAAGGATCGCTAATCTGGCTGATACAGGGGGCAAGGCGCCGTGGCGTGTTTGACTGAGAACAGCAACTCACATATCATGACTGCCAGTGCTCATGAGAAAACGCTGGTTCTCGGTAGTGACGGGTTTCCTGATCCTGGTATCGCTGCTCATGCTGGGCTGCGGGGGATCCGGCTCCCCGCCCGAGCAGCCGATCATGGTCTCTCCCACGGATGGTGCTCTGGGAGTCAACTTGACGCCCACCCTGCAGGCCTCTGAGTTCTGTGATCCTGATGCCGGAAACGCCCACGCTGCTTCTCGGTGGCAGATAACCGTGACGCCGGGCGACTACAGTGCTCCCATCTTCGACAGCGGCACAGACGACGTGAACCTGACTCAGATCGACGTAGAACCTGGTGTTCTCAGCGACAATGCCACCTACTACTGGCAGGTGAGGTACCGAGACAAAGGAGGTGCTTGGTCAATGTGGTCAGCCGAGGCTTCATTCACTACCGTGCCCAACCGCATCGCGGTCCTGGAGACCAGCAAGGGAACCATCAAGTTCGAGCTCTATGAGGACAAGGCGCCCATTACCACGGCCAACTTCATCAAGCTCGCTGAGAGCGATTTCTACAACGGGCTGATATTCCACAGGGTGATTGACAACTTCGTCATACAAACGGGTGATCCGCTGGGAAACGGCACGGGTGGGTCAGGGGAAACCATCAACTTGGAGGTCAGCAAGAGCCTGACTCATAACGATGGAGCCGTAGGCATGGCCAGAAGCTCCAACCCCAATAGCGCATCATCTCAGTTCTATATCTGTGATGGCCCGCAGCATGCCTCACTGGATGGCAAGTACGCTGTCTTCGGCCAGGTCATTCAAGGTATGGACGTCGTCCGGGCTATTGCCGCGGTGCGCACTGACGCCAATGACAAGCCTCTGCAGGACGTGGTAATGACCAAGGTGACGATTCAGTCGCCCTGAAGACGGGTTTCTGCGCTCCCTGGTCTGATGGCTGGCTTTCAGCCCTGGTCTACTTCTGCCCGACGGGGACCTCGATTTCGTACCAGGCCTGTTTCCCTCCCCGTTTGGACGCCCAATACGGGAAGCTGAATTGAGTCAGCACCACCAGTCCGTCCGCGGTTCCCCCATGCGCGTAGTTCAGATGGCAGTTGGGTTCTGTGATACAGAGAAGGACGCAGTTGAAGGCCCTGTTGCTGCCACCTTGGTCCAGAGCATGCGCTGTCCAGGATCCCACCTGCTGCGGATCATCTTCAAATGCGAACTCCAGGTGCTTTCCGCACTTGGCGCAACGATGACCTTGTCTTATGTACGCTGCGTTTCTAACACTGGAGTTGAAGTTCATCTCACACCTCCATCGCCTTCTGCGGCGCTGCTGAGGGCACCGTCCTCAGCTTCACTTCCGCTTCTTGGGCTCGCCGGTCAGCGGCTTGGGCGTGGCGTTCACTTTCCCCAAGCCTTGACATCTGGGACAGGTCTTGCCTCTTGCGTACCCCTTGCCATCACATGAATCGCACTTGATGTACACCATTCGTTAGACCCCCTGCTGCTAGCTCTAGGTCTCGGCACAACCTGGCCTTGGTAGGCCAGTGCGGTCTGCCGCGTGTGCCGACCATTCTAGACCAGCAACCTCACAGGCACGTCTCAGGGTCCCGCGAAAACGTAACAACTCGCCGTGGATGGACAGGCGGTAACGGTGATGGCTGCAGAAGACTTACTCCCGCAGTTGCTCATGAAGGGCC
Organism: Chloroflexota bacterium; assembly: GCA_036787015.1. Taxonomy (GTDB): domain Bacteria; phylum Chloroflexota; class Dehalococcoidia; order UBA2247; family RBG-13-53-26; genus JAFGCL01. The sequence goes on along the minus strand of DAIQQD010000056.1, from coordinate 6,538 downwards.
GCAAGAAGGCAGTCGCTGGCAAAGACCGTGCGGTGAAACCCAGGATGCCGGCGGCTGGGACCGGCTCGTCCGTGGGTTCAGGTCAGCGAGTCAGCGTGCGCAGGGACAGGATGTGAGCCGTGACGCCGATGGCAATCAGAACCAGGACAATCCTTACCCATAGAGTGTCCGTGGCCAGAGCGGCTGAGCACCCTATGGTGGTCCAAAGGAGTGCGAGGGTCAGCACCTTGACCCGCAGAGAGACGCCTTTCTGTTCTATGTAGTTCCTGATGTAGTCGCCGAAGAGCTTGTTGTATATTAGCCAGTTGTGGAACCTCTTTGAACTGCGGATGTAGCAGGCGGCAGACAGCAGCAAGAAGGGAGTGGTGGGCAGGATCGGCACGAAGACGCCAACAATCCCCACGGCCAGCGAGGCAGTGCCGATGATTATCAGAATTGCCCGTGTCGCTCTGTTGAAGGTGGTTCCCTCCGGCGTTGAACTGGCCCGCGGCGCTATGGTGTTTCCGGCCGGTTCCTGGGGGGACTGGGTGGCCCTTGCCCGATTGACAGCGAACACTGATGGAATTGTACCAGCCTTGAATGCCGGACTCAAAGACGGTTGCCCTAACGCTGCGACACTTCCTGTGCCCGGCGGGTCGTTGACAAGGACGTGTAGTATGTGAGTGGGAGGGACAGAGAATGGATCAGGATCTGGAGAAAGCCATCGTGAGCTACCTGGACAACCATCGCCATATGGCCCTGGCCACGGTCAAGGACGACGGCAGCCCGTACGCCAGCACCGTCTCCTATGTCAGCAAAGGTCTTGCTATCTTCTTCATGACTGATCCCAGCAGCCAGAAGGGCAGGAATATCCAGTTCTGCCCGAAGGTTGGTGTGGCCATCAGTGAGGACTATTTGGACTGGGACAAGATAGAGGGGGTTCAGTTGACCGGCAGCGTTGAGTGGATCACGGACCCGGCGGAACTGAAGGAGGTCCAGCAGATGTTCGCTCAGAAGTTCCCTCAGGTGCACAAGTACCTGTCCGGATACGGGGTGACGATTGACATAATTCCGTTCCTCCGTATCACCGCCAAGAGTATCAACTACCTGGACTACTCCAAGGGTTTCAACCACTGGGATACGCTGGCGCTGTGACTGCCTGATGTCAATGCATACTCCGTTCGCAGCCAGCCAGTCGCTCTTCTGTCAGTGCTGAAACTCAGCTTGACGGCTGACTTGGTGAGCACCTAAGATGGGACAGGTTGCCGCGAGCGCGGCCACATACCGAGAGAGCCAGTCACGGCCACCCAAGATGCAAGTCTCGGTTTCGATTTCAACCAACAGAGAGGAGCAAGGAGTTCATGCTGGCAGTGGACACGTGCGCCCTAGTAGTCATTGATATCCAGGGCAAGTTGGCCCAGCTCATGTACCGGAAGGAAGCCCTTTTTGAGAATGCCCAGAAACTGATCAAGGGGGTCCAGGTCCTGGAGATGCCTATCATAGTCACTGAGCAGTACCCCAAAGGGCTGGGACCGACGATACCCGAGATTGCGGGGCTCTTTCCGGACTTCAAGCCGTTGCCCAAGGTGGCCTTCAGTTGCTGCGGTGACGAAGGCTTCCAGCAAGCAATCCTGGCAGCGGATCGGCGGCAGATACTGGTCTGCGGTATAGAGGCCCACGTCTGCGTGTATCAGACCACGGTCGACCTGCTGGCATCCGGCTATGAGGTGGAGGTAGTGGCCGACGTCGTGTCTTCCAGAACTGCTGAGAACCGCGAGATAGCGCTGCAGCGCATGCGGGACGAGGGAGCCGGGATCACCAGCGTCGAGATGGCCTTGTTTGATCTGATGAAAGTGGCCGAAGGCCCCAAGTTCAAGGAAGTCAGCAAGATCGTCAAGTAGAGACTCCTTCGTCTGGCCTTCAAACGATGCACCTCCACGTTGCAGCTTAGAGACCTCGGCCGATATAATCTATATACAGCAGTCATACTTGAGAAGACGGAATTCGACGACCGGGTAGAGGCTCGGCTACTTCCCCCCATTCGTTCGACAACCTCGACTTCAGACTGGCGGATTTTCAGGAGGAACTGGATGACGCAATTCTCAGCCCTGCTGCAGCCCGGCAAGATTGGCACTCTGCAACTGAAGAACCGCATCATCATGTCGGCCATGGGTACGGCGCTGGCGGATGAGAGGGGCAAGGTCACGGACCGCATGGTGGCCTATTATGTGGCGCGGGCCAGAGGTGGCGCCGGGCTGATAACCCCGCAGTTCGCCGCCGTCAGTGCCGATTCCTTCTTTGCCTACACGCTTCCCCTGTGCGATGACAAATTCATCGGGGATTGGACCAGGATCGCCGACGCGGTCCACGAAGCCGGGTCCAAGCTCTCCATCCAGTTGATGCACGTCGGGTTGATCCTGCTCTACTCCGGCGTTGTCCCGGAGGGGGCTTCAATCCTGGTGCCTTCGATGGCGCCCTGGATGGGGAAAGACAAGCCGTATCGGGAGCTCACCGAGAAGGACATCGACCGCTATGTGGAATACTACACCGCGGCAGCAGTGCGGGCCAAAGCGGCGGGTGCAGACCTCATCGATCTGCATGCTTGTCATGGCTGCCTGGTCGGTTCTTTTCTCTCCCCACTCATCAACCGCCGCCAGGACAAGTACGGCGGAGATGTTGAGAACAGGACGCGATTCGCCCGCCTCATCGTGGAGGGCATCAGGCGGGAAGTCGGCAAGGGTTTCCCGCTCACAGTCAGGATCAACGCCAGCGATGGTATTGAGGGTGGATTGCCAATTGAGGAAGCGGCGCAGCAGGCCCGGATCCTGGAGGCCGCCGGCGCTGATGCCATAAGTGTGTCCGGCGGGTTGGAGTTCTGGTCTACACTGAGCGTGCCCAGCTATCCGTATCCCGAAGGGCCCATGGTGCCGATGGCGGAGAAGATCAAGAAGGCCGTCAAGGTGCCGATCATCGTGGCCGGCAAGGTGAACGCTGAGTTGGCCGACAGGGTGATTTCAGAGGGCAAAGTCGATTTCATTGCCATGGGGCGGCCGCTTCTGGCCGATCCCGAGTTGCCCAACAAGATCCGCGAGGGCCGCGTAGATGATGTACGGCGCTGTATTTACTGCAACAACTGCCTGAAGTCAGCCACAGACACCAGCGCCGGGCCCATATCGTGCTCTGTGAATCCCTTCGTAGCCAGAGAGGCCAAGTATCCTCTCAAACCTGCCGCCAAACCCAAGAAGATCATGGTTGTGGGTGGTGGGTTGGCGGGGATGGAAATGGCAATGTATCTCACTGAGCGGGGCCACGCGGTGTCGCTCTACGAGAAGGAGAAGGAGTTGGGGGGGCAATGGAACATAGCGTGTGCGCTGCCGGGCAAGAAGGGCTATGCTTCTCTCACCGACTACCTGAAACGCTGGTTGAAGAACAACGGGGTCGAGGTCACTCTGGGCAGGGAAGTCACCAGGCAAATGGTGCAACAGAAGAAACCGGATGCCGTGGTGGTAGCCACCGGCGCGCTCCCGGTGGGACTCAACGTGCCTGGGGCCAATCTGCCCCACGTGATTCAGGGCCATGACTTCATCGCCGGCAAGGCCAAGGCGAAGGGAAGGACTGTGGTCGTGGGGGGGCGCTTCATCGGCATGGAGGTGGCCATCTGGCTGAAGGAGCAGGGACAGGATGTCGCTATAGTCACCCGGGCCGGCCTGGGCGAAGACGGCATCAAGCTCGAGGAGTTTACCTTCAAGACCCTGGCAGACCGGATTGTGGAGCTCAATATCCCCATGTTCCTGAATTCGACGGTTCTGGAGATCACTGAGAGAGCCGTGGTGATTCCCATGAAGAACCGCTTCTTCCGCATACCCGCTGATACGGTGATTCTGTCCGTGGGTATGCGCTCCGAGAACCGGCTGGCCAAGGAGCTAGAGGGGTCAGGCGTCGAGGTCTACTCGGTGGGCGACTGCGTGAGACCGCGGGATGCGTCGGATGTCGCGTACCAGGCAGCCAAGCTGGCGGCCACCGTCTGATGCAAATGCGTATGGGGAGCACAGGATGCCTTCTTGCTGGGGGTAGTGCGGCAGTCTCAAAGAAGTGCAGGAGAAGCTCCTGCCGGGAGTTTGAGGGTGTCCCTCAATACTATGTTTGTTCCCCCCCAAGATTGGGGGGTTGAAGATCTGCTTCTGAGACGCGGTGCTGGTGGGTTTCGCCCTGCTCTACCTACCCTACAACCAACGCCGCGCCGTCTTACTTGAGGAGGTATGAAGTATGGACAGTAAAACCATGATACCCAGCCGCTGGGATATGGATGTCGATTTCGTCGTCATCGGCTCGAGCTGCGGCGGGCTGACCGCCGCCTGCAAAGCCCACGATCTGGGCCTGAGCGCGGTGGTTCTGGAAAAATGCGAGACTCTGGGCGGAGGCACGGCCTTCTCCGGCGGAGTCATATGGATACCCTGCAACCATCACATGGTGGAGCAGGGCCTCCCTGATTCGCGCGAGGCGGCTCTGGAGCACATTCGTTACACCAGCATGGGCCGCCACGAAGAAGACATGCTGGCGGCCTATCTCGACAAGGGCCCGGAGATGCTGCTCGACGTCGAGAAGATCACCCCGCTGCGCATGCAGGCGGCGTCCACGCTGCCTGACTATCGTGACGAGCTTCCGGGCGGCAGCAAGGGTGGCCGCTTGCTGGCTCCCGATCCGATCAACATGGCCCAGTTGCTGCTGGAAGCCGAGAAACAGTACCCCATGCTGGGCCAGATACGCCGGGCTCCGTTCCCGTTGTTCTCCGCCGTGCCTCTGCCGACCAATGATCCCAGGTTCTATGTGGCCGGCCGGGCGCTGATCGGCGGGCTGCTGCTGGGCTGCATACAGAAGAAGATCCTTGTGATGGACAGCACCCCGGCCCGGAACTTGATAGTACAGGACAGGAGGGTGATTGGCGTGAGGGCCGAGCGTGGTGGCAAGGACTTTTTCGTCAAAGCGAAGAGAGGAGTTCTGCTGGCCACGGGCGGCTATGAGTGGAACACCGAAATGAACAGAAGGTATCTGAGAGTCCCTGACCAGGTGCATGGCATCACGCCGCCGGGCAACTCCGGTGACGGCCACATCATGGGCATGGAGGCCGGCGGCTCGGTGGCCCTCATGGACCTGTCGCTGTTCATGCCCACCATTCGCATTCCCGGCGAGACGGTGGACAACGAGCCGATGTACCGCATTTTCATGTTTAATGTGGGCCAGCCGGGCAATATCATCGTGAACCGGGACGGCAAGCGCTGTTGCAATGAGTGCTTCTATCCTGATATCGGCCGGGCTTTCGAGGCGTTTGACTCACGGAAGTCGCAGACGGCGAACCTGCCCATGTTCTGGATAGTGGATCAGAACTATCGTGACCGCATACCCGTAGGGCCCCTGCCGAAGGGCAGCGAAATGGCCGAGTGGATTCAAAAGGGTGACACGATCGAAGAACTGGCCCAGAAGCTGGGGTTGCCGCCGCAGAATCTCAAGGAAAGCGTCGAGCGTTTCAACAAGTTTGCCAAAGAGGGACTGGACCCGGACTTCCACCGAGGCGAGAGCGGCTACGACAAGCGCTGGGCATTCTTTCCCAAGCTCAAGCCCAATCCGGTTCTGGGGCCGCTGGAGAAGCCGCCTTTCTACGGAGTGCGACTACACGTGGGGACGGTGGGCAACCTGGGCGGACTAGTGACCAATACCCACGGGCAGGTGCTGGACGCTGAAGGGGATGCTGTACCGGGCCTGTACGCCACCAGCAACGCGGCGGCTCCGCTGGGCACCGGCTATGCCTACACCAGCGGCATGACGGGCGGCAAGGCCATGATCTTCGGCTGGGCAGCCGCTATTCATGCTGCTGGAGCGGCAAAAGACGTGGCGAAGGAAGCAACCAAGGTTCAGAAGGCAGTGCCCGGCAAACTGGCGCCTGCCGCTGTCTCTGGCGAACCGCAGCCATCCCGCGAGGCCAAGGCCGAGGCGGCGAAGGAGCCAGTTGCCGCGGGACGCCCTGCCGGCGGCACGGTGAAGATACTGAACGAGGATGGTTCCAGCGTTCTCGACCTGGAGGCGGTGCAGAAGACCGGCGATAGATTGCGCATGAAGGGCAGGCTGATGGGCAGCTTCGATACCAACATGTACATGGACGCCAGCGGCCTCTATCGCTTCCTGGGAATGGCCATCCGCTGGGGCACCATCAAGTTCCTCCTGCTGTCGCCGGTCTACTGGTACCGGGGCCGGAAGACCAGACGAGGTGGCTAGATAGCTCAGAGAGAATCAGTGTTCTCTTGTTGAGAGCAGCATCCAGAGGGTAGAAGCCCTCCAAGCCGAATCGAGTGCAAATATCTCTCTTGGCCTGCCATCTCTCCCCGGCGGCGAGTCCCATTGTTGCCTTCTCCAGGGAACATGGCCGCTGCCGGTTCATCACCTCATGCCGACGCCAATAGCTGACCCGACACAGATCATCGGTCCGGGGTTCTATACCGCCGATGAGACGAATTTGTGATGGCAGGTTTCGTGGCTGAGACTGAGGGGCGAGGCGCTACATGTA
>DAIQQD010000055.1:0-10843 GCA_036787015.1 Chloroflexota bacterium | reverse complement strand
AGGAAGCGGACTACATACTGGGCGTGGCGAAGCTGGAAACGAAGCTGGTGATACTACTTGACATAGGCCGGCTGCTGGTCGGTGGGGAGAAGCGGATGCCAACAGGCGCGGAGACAGTCAGGCATCGGGCGGCGGTCGAAACACCTGTTTGGTAGTCGGCATATGAATCCAATTGATATCAGGTTACTATCTTGAACGAATCGATCTGTAATATTCTTATGATACAGCACCAAATCAGTTGAGTCATGCAACACGGCTGAGCAGTCACATATTGGAGGAGGAAGCATGATAAAGATCATGGGAAGGCAGATCAAGATCAGGTTGTTGTGGAAGATGGCGCTTGTGGCGCTCGCCATAGCTGCCATATATGACATATTTTTCACCTACTACGTCTTGCCGGAATTCCGGTCCATGATTGTCCATGACCAGGAAGCGAAGGCAGAGCAGAGGACAGGAGTGGTGCTGGGGATGTTGGATTCCTACTATGCCATGGAGACTTCCGGCATGACCACCAGAGAAGAGGCCCAAGCCCGCGCTCTCAGCGCTGTGAATGGCCTCGCATATTCTGAAGAGGACGGTGAGATGGCCATCTGGGTAAGCGACTATCAGCCGGTGCTTCTGGCAGACCGCAGCCGGCCAAGCCTGGTCAACACATACGTTGGGAACGTTACCGACGACAATGGGGATCTCATCTTCGGTGAAGCCATTAATATCGCCAGAAGCGAAGGGGAGGGGTTCTTCACCGTATACCAGAGCGGGAAGATGGAGACATATGCAGCCTCATTTCAACCGTGGGGTTGGGCGGTGGGCACGAGCTTCTCGTATAGGCAAGCGTTGACATCCTACATGTCGATGACCACTCAAGTGGGCATCTTGTTCGGGGCCCAGGGTGTTGTGGCCATCCTCCTGATGTGGTTGGCAACCAGTCTCATCATGGGCCGGCCGTTGAAATCCCTAGTCAGGACTTCTGAGGCATTGGCAGCGGGTGACGTAGATCAGGAGATCAGTTTCACGTCAAGTGATGAAATAGGCGCCTTGGCAAGTGCCTACTCCAAGGTGGTGGACTACATGAAGGAGATGGCGGCGGTCAGCCAGAGGATGGCGGGCGGCGATCTCTCGGCCGATGTGAAACCCAGGTCGGACAAGGATGTGCTGGGCAGTGCTTTCTGGCAACTGACGGCACAGCAGCGGGAACTGATTGAGAAGGTCAAGGCTTCAGCGGCCAACGTCGCTGAGGCGAGCAAGCAAATGGCAAGGGCAGCAGAGCAGACGGCTCAGGCCACCCAGCAGATCACCGGTACGATACAGCAGGTGGCAAGAGGCGCCAGCGAGCAATCGACCTCGCTGCAGCAGACGGCCAACAGTGTGGACCAGTTGAGTCATGCCATAGACCAGATAGCAGCGGGGTCGCAGGAGCAGGCCAAAGCTGTGGACGAAGCCACGTCCGTTGTAGAGAAGGTGTCCGCAGCGATCGAAGAGGTGTCGTCCAACGCCCAGCAGGGGTCGCAGGATTGGGAGAATACGGCCGAATCCGCCATCGGTGGGGCGCGGAAGACACATGAAACGGTGGCTGGCATGGACAAGATAAGAAAGGCCATGGATCTGGTCTCAGCGAGGGTGACTGATCTCGGAGAGAGGTCCAGTGAGATCGGGAAGATAGTCGCCACAATCGACGATATCGCAGCGCAAACCAACCTCCTGGCGCTGAACGCCGCTATTGAGGCAGCACGCGCCGGTGAGCAGGGAAGAGGGTTTGCCGTGGTGGCTGATGAGGTGAGGAAGTTGGCCGAGAGGTCTTCGGTGGCGACGAAGGAGATTGCGGATCTGGTCAACGGAACTCAAGCCGGCGTGAGGGAAGCGGTGAGTGCGATGCAGCAGGGCAGCAGTGAGGTGGAGGCGGGATACAAGCTGGCAACGGATGCCGGTGGGGCGCTGGATGACATCCTGACCAGGTCGCAGAACGTCAAGAAACAGGTGGCAGATATGTCGACGGCTTCGCAGGCGCTGAAGGACCTCAGCCGTGAGATGGTGGAGACGATACAGAAGATCACCAAGATCGTAGAGGAGAACAGCGCAGCGACGGAGGAGATGACAGCGAGCTCCAGTGTCGTGTCGAGGGCAGTTGAGGCGACGGCCGGCGTAGCTGAGGAGAACAGCGCGGCATCTGAGGAAGTGTCGGCGTCGGTGGAAGAGATGTCGGCTCAGGTGGAGGAGACTCTGGCTGCAGCGCAGTCGCTGACAGAGATGTCCGAGGAGATGGAGAGAGCGGTGGCAGTCTTCAAGACCGGCCGGGATCCCGGAGTATGAGATGTATTTGTTAGGCAGCCAGAATCACCTGAGACACGGGCGTGACACTGCGGCACTAGACTACGAACCGAAGAGAATCATTCTGAGGCGGTCCTCGCGGCTGTCCTTTTGAGTGCAGCCTTGCGGTAGTCGGTGGCCGCAATGACGAACTGAAATCGCGAAGGTAGAGGGCTAAGCCGAAAGAGGGTGAGCGTATGGTGAAGGAAACGAAGCGAATGACAGAGCAGCAGTTGGTGCTGTTCGACCTGGCAACGGAGCACTATGCAATCGACAGCATGAATGTCCGGGAGATCATCCGGATGCAGTCCATCACCAAGATCCCCGGAGCTCCGGCGTCGGTAGAAGGGGTGATCAATCTGAGGGGCAAAGTCACGCCGGTAATGGATCTGAGGAAGAGGCTGGGGCTGGTAGTGGGGCAGGAGAGCAAAGAGACGCGGATAGTGGTGGTGGAGGTAGAGGGACAGGATGTGGGGTTGATAGTAGACGGGGTGAGCGAGGTACTGCGGATACCGGTGTCAGTGATAGAGCCAACGTCGACGATAGTGGCGGCGGAGGAAGCGGACTACATACTGGGCGTGGCGAAGCTGGAAACGAAGCTGGTGATACTGCTGGACATAGGCCGGCTGCTGGTAGGTGGGGAGAAGCGGATGCCATTGGGCATGGAGAAGGCCGGGAGCCAGGCAGTCTCTGCAGCACCAGTTGCATAAGCCTGCACACGAATAGGATGTCGACTTGAGCAAGAGTAGTCTGACGGGAACACAAGAAGAAGCCAACGGGGGGGTCTTCAGCGCTGATGTCTCAGCGGAAGAGCTGAAAGTCTTCATCGAGGAGGCTGACGAGCAGATTGCACTGTTGGACAGGGACCTCGTGAGGCTGGAGACAGAAGCCGACGACCCTGAGCTGATCCAGGAGATATTCCGGGCCACCCACACGATGAAGGGCTCGTCAGCCATGTTGGGCTACCCCCGCATGTCTGAATTGGCGCATTCCATGGAGAGCCTGCTCGATGGCCTGAGAAGCGGGAAGATGTCGGTCAGTGCCGAGATAGTGGATTCCCTTCTCTATGGGTTAGACATTCTGAAGGTTCTGAGAGAATCCTTGGTCTCGCCAGAGAAGAGTCCCGCGGACATAGGTCCGGCGGTGGCCAGGTTGGAGAGCGCCACGGAAACGGCTGCATCTGTCGGTGGCCGCCCCGGTGACCAAGAGGAAACCACAGCCGCCGCCACGCGATCCAATGGAGACGGCAGTGGAAAGAAGGCGGCGACGGATGGCGAGCAGACCACAAGTCCTGTGTCTGACCGCTGGACACAACATATTCCACAGAGCGTCAGGGTTGATGTCAAGACTCTGGACAGCTTGATGAACATGGTGGAAGAACTGGTCATCGACCGTTCCAGAATAAGCCAGATCAACCGCGTCCTGGAGTCCAAGTATGCGGGCGATGAACTGGTTCGTGACCTCAGTCAGACTTCCGGTCATGTCATCAAGGTAATAAACGAGCTGCAACAAGATATCATGCAGGTGAGGATGGTGCCGATAGGCACCCTCTTCAATAGCTTCCCGCGTCTCGTGAGGGATCTGGCACAGAGACAGGGGAAGAAGGTCGAGTTCACCATGGAGGGACTGGAGACGGAACTCGATCGCAGCATAATCGAGCAGATTCGCGACCCGTTGATACATCTTCTGAGGAACGCGGTTGACCATGGCGTTGAGGATCCGGAGAGTCGTGTGGGAGCGGGCAAACCTCCGATAGCGCTGGTCAGGCTATCAGCATTCCAGGAGGGCGGCCATATCGTGATCTCGATGGAGGACGACGGCAAGGGGATTGACGTCAACGCGGTGAAGCATAAAGCGTTGGCGAAGGGCCTCATCTCTGCCGATGAGGTAGCCCGGCTCTCGATGACAGATGCCGTCAACCTGGTTTTTATGCCAGGTTTCTCCACCGTTGAGAAGGCCACTGATGTCTCTGGAAGGGGAGTGGGGCTGGATGTGGTCAAGACCAATATCGAGAAGTTAAGTGGCTCGGTGGTGACGGAGAGCCGGCCAGGCGAAGGCACCAAGTTCATGATAGTGCTCCCCCTGACACTGGCAGTGATACAGGGACTCCTGGTTGCAGTGGGCGGAACGGTCTATGTCATGCCTCTGGCCTCTGTCACGGAAACCATCTTCATAGAACAGCGTGAGATTCTGACTGTCAGAGGGAGACACGTGATAAGACTCAGAAACAACGTGATCCCGCTGGTGAGTCTGGATGGGGCGCCTGGGCTCGGGCTGAGTCGGGCGGGTCGTGGTGATAAATGCTTCATCGTTGTGGCTAAGGACGGGGAAAAGTCCATCGGCGTGGTAGTGGATGAGTTGATGGAGCAGCAGGAGTTTGTGGTAAAACCCCTTGGCAAGTTCCTCGTTGACATCAGGGGCATAGCCGGTGCCACTATCCTGGGTGACGGCCAGGTAGGACTGATTCTGGACGTACCGGCTTTGATCAAGATGGCAACGCCCTGAAATATGATACTAACACAGCAGAGTCTGGTGTGAGCGCAAAACTTGCTCCCAGTGAGTGAGAAAGAGGTGGAGTATGGATAACAGGGTCCCGGACATTACTCTAAACAAGGATGAGATGAGGCTTTGGGGCAGCCTGGCTCTCCAGGGGATCGACAATGCCATGTCCGGTCTGGCCACCATGGTCAACAGAGAGATAAGGATGAGTTCTCTCAGCCTGAAGCAGGTCCCGGCCAGCGAAGCTCCTGACCTTGTCGGCGGAGCAGACAAGATGGTGATAGGGATCTACCTAGCCTTTGAGGGCGATGCCACCGGACACCTCATGCTTGTCCATCAGCCAGACGTTGCTCTGGCTATCATCGACATGCTGTTGGGGAACGAACCGGGAGCAACCAGGGATCTCAATGAGATGGAACAGTCTGCTCTGGGGGAGATGGGCAACATCATTGGATCGGCCTTTCTCAATGCCATAGCGGACGCTCTCTCCCTTCGTCTCCAGCCATCACCTCCAGAGGTCATACTGGACATGGCCGGGGCCATTCTGGACGTTGCCTTTGCTGAGATCCTGCAGCAGACGGACGACGTCATTGTGGCTGAGACCAGTTTTGGCACCTCCGATCGTCAAGCCAGGGGGACCTTCCTCGTGATCCCTTCATTCAACTTTCTGAAGGTGATTCTGAGCCACGCGGGGGTGGAGAAATGATATCGGGCAAACTGGACCAACTGGGGCTGACGGATGTCTCCAGTATTGCCAGGTCGGATTCACTCATCGCAGTCGGTCTGGGTGAGATCAAAGTGTCGCGAGACCCGTCCGCGGTTCTGGTTTCATTCGGGCTAGGGTCGTGCGTCGCAGTATGCGCCTACGATCTGGCAGCCAGGGTGGGTGGCATGATGCACGTGGTGCTGCCCTATTGCAGCAACAAGGATTCTGCACGGAAGTTCCCTGGGAAATACGCTGATATCGGAATGCCGACGCTGATCCGAGAGATGGAGAATCACGGAGCCATAAGAACCCGGATTCAGGTGAAGATCGCTGGGGGAGCCAGCGTGATCCATGCAGCCACCTTCGACGGCCTTCTGGACATGGGCCAGAAGAACATAGTGGCGGTAAGGGCGGCTCTAGAAAGGGAGAGCATCCCCATGGTGTCCTCTGATACAGGTGGTCACAAGGGGCGATCGGTGTGGATGCTGGTGGGAACGGGAGCGATGACTGTACGAACAGCATCAGGTGCGACCGTCTACCCATAGGACAATGGGACTGCAGGGCCGGAGATGTGACCTTTGTGGCTCACAAAAGTTAGCCATCTGAGTCTTACAGGTGAAAATGGGTCGAGAATAGAATACGTTTGGGGACAAGTGCATATGGAGCCCCGAACGGCGTTGCCGGGAAACAGAGGTTTTGAAGAAGAGGTGCGACAATGGCAAGAGTACTGGTGGTAGATGATGCTATCTTCGCCCGCATGAGATGCGCGAGGCTTCTCACAGACAACGGGTACGAGGTGGACGAAGCGTCAAATGGGGCTGAGGCCTTGGCCAAGTACAAGCAGCAGAAGCCGGACGCAGTCCTACTCGATATCACCATGCCTGACATGGACGGTCTGGCCGCCCTCAAGCAGATCATCAGCCATGACCCGGATGCCAGAGTGGCAATGGTGTCGGCCATGGGCCAGAAGTCCATGGTGGTTGAAGCGCTGGAGGTCGGAGCGAAGGACTTCGTGGTGAAGCCGTTTGATGCGGCGAGGGTTCTGCAGGCAGTACAGAAGCTGGTCTCGTAGCAAAACGATTGCCGGAGAAGTAGGGGACTGAGGATTTGGCCAGATGGGTAACCTGACAAGGGTTCTTGTAGTTGATGATTCCGCCTTGGCGAGGATGGTGATCTCGCGGCGGATCAGTTTCGATCCTGGAATAGAGGTCGTCGGGGTAGCTTTTGACGGCATTGATGCCCTGGAGAAGGTGAAAACCCTGAAGCCGGACGTTGTCACCCTCGATGTGGAAATGCCCAGAATGGATGGGTTGACCACCCTCAGCCGTATCATGGCTGAGTCCCCCACAGCCGTGGTCATGCTCAGCAGGTTGACTGAAGAGGACGCAGAGGTAACCATCAAAGCACTGGAGGCCGGTGCGGTTGATTTCTTCCTCAAACCTTCGATGGTGGACAAAGGCGGCCTTTCTAACGCCATCGCCGGGCTCAACGACAAGATCAAGATGGCTGGCAGGGTGGATATCTCCCGGGTGGTGAGAGCTCTGCGAAGAGGGACGTCCCGTTATCGGGGCGCAGAATCGTTATTGGCACCATCCACCAGGATTTCGGGGCCTCGCCCGCAGAGGAATGTGGTGATCATAGGCAGCTCGACAGGGGGGCCGAAGGCCCTGTGTGAGATCGTCCCTGGCCTGCCGCGGGACCTCCCCGCATCAATACTGATTGTCCAGCATATGCCGATGGGGTTCACCAGGTCACTGGCAAGGAGGCTTGCCCAGCTTTCTCAGGTGGAAGTCAGAGAGGCAGCTTTCGGAGACAAGTTGAAGGTGGGGCAGGCTCTCGTAGCTCCCGGCAACTACCACATGGTTGTTGGCGGAGCAGACGACGTGAGTCTCAATCAGGAGCCGGCCCGCAACGGCGTTCGGCCATCCATCGACGTTACCATGGAGTCAGTGGCAGCCAACGCAGGATATCGCTGCATCGGCATAGTATTGACCGGAATGGGCAGTGATGGTAAGAATGGAGCTGCTGCCATCAAGAAATCCGGCGGCATAGTGATTGCTCAAGATGAACCGACCAGTGTGATCTATGGGATGCCGAGGAGTGTGGCGGAGTGCGGGTGCGCGGACAAAGTGCTGCCGCTGCACCAGATCACACAGGAGATCGTCGAATTGTGCAAGGCCAAAACGGCCAACAATCCTTGGCGGGAGCTGGACGCATGCGGGACCTAGAGTACTCATATCTCAAGACGAGGATAAAGCAGCTCACCGGGGTTGATCTGGACAACTACAGGGAGCGCCAGATGCGGCGGCGGCTGACTTCTTTCATATCCCGAACATCGGCGCCCAGCGTTGTTGCCTACTGCCGCATGGTTGAGAGCGATCGGACCATGCTCGAGGACTTGCGCAGTTTCCTGACCATCAAGGTCAGCGAGTTCTTCCGTGACCCGCTGCCCTTTGAGCAGCTCAAGACCGAGATTCTGCCTCAGCTACTCATGGACAAGACACGGCTTAGCATCTGGAGCACAGGGTGCTCCGTAGGTGGTGAGCCCTATTCCATAGCCATCATCCTGGACAAGCTCACCCCCTACGCCAAACACAGAATAGTGGCAACCGACATCGATGTGATCAGTCTGCAGAAGTCAAGAGCTGGCGGGCCATACCGATCCAATGAGGTGAGAAACGTGCCCACACAGCTTCTCCGGGAGTATTTCGACGTCTTCGACGACTCCTATCACGTCAAGGAGAAGATCAGACAGAAGGTGGATTTCAAGAAGCACGATCTTCTGCGCGATCCCTATGAGGGTGGTTTTGATTTGATTGTTTGTCGCAACGTGACCATCTACTTCACAGAAGAGGCCAAGGTGCGGCTTAACCAACAGTTTTGCCAATCGCTGAGCCCTGGTGGCATACTCTTCGTCGGAGGAACCGAAGCCATCGCGCGAGCGCGCGAACTCGGTCTAACCACGTTGGGACACTGCTTCTATCGGAAGCAACCAGTGGACACACTGAGGACATTACCCGTTGACGAAGAGCGTGCTGTCAAGGCCATGAATGTGAGGCGGTAGAAATGCGGCGGATTCTTGTTAAGTATGCAAAGCCAGGTATGGTACTAGCCAGGGACCTGCATGATGGAAGCGGCCATGTGGCCATAGGCAAAGGAACGCAGTTGACAGACAGATGGGTACAGGCTCTGGCTTATGTGGGCGCATCGGAGCTCGTGATCCTTGACGAACGTTTTCAGGATGTATCTGTGTCCCCGATGATTTCCCCCGAGTTGGAGGGCATGGTCTCTGAAGCTCTTCGCGACACGCTGGCCAAGATCACAGCAGCCGTCTCCGGGGGTACTGCCGCGGCTTGTCCGGTCCCGGATCGGGATGGACTCAACAGGGACGCCTCTCCCGCCGTTCAGCCAGCGATGGCTGCTGGCGAAGCGCTGGACTTGGGGCGACTGCGCCAACTCATCTACCAGATGGTGCAGCAGTTATCCCCGGAACTCAAGGGGGACCCCACGATTACGGGATGGCACTCCTGGAGAGATGCGGCTCACATTCTCCCGATGAAAATTGCCAGCTTGTCTCTGTTGTTGGGCAAAGAGGCCGAGATGAGCGAGTCCGATCTGGTTGACTTGGGTATGGCGGCTCTGCTCCAGAACGTGGGCTATGCCATCATAAAGCCGCCGGAGCTTTCGGAGAGGCCCGGAGCGCTGTGGGAGGAGATGGCTTTCATCAATGCCTGGAGGACAGATAACGGCGGTCTACCAATGGCGAAAGTAGCGCCACTCACGGAGAGCGAACTGCAGATCGTATGGAAGCACCCCTTGCACGGAGCTGAGATTCTGAGACAGTGCAACGGCGTGAATGACAATGTGAGGTCAACGATTGTTCAACACCATGAACGCTGGAACGGCAGCGGCTACCCATATGGATTGAAGGGCACCGAAATCTCGCTTGCCGCTAGGATACTGGGCATGTGTGACGCACTCTGCAGCACCGTGTCGAAGAAGCCCTACAGGCAGCCCTTCCAGCCGTATGAGGCTACCGAGTTGGTGGTGGCTTGCAGCCGGGTCCTCTATGATCCTGATTTGGTACAACTGTTCTTGGAGAATATCCCGGCTTTCCCAACCGGAGTCATGGTGAAGCTCAACGCGGGTGAAGTTGGTATTGTAGTCGATGCGAACCTTGGCCTCGTGGGTAGACCCAAGGTGCGTGTGTGCTACGACAAGGACGGCAATCAACTGGCGACACCTTTCGAAGTAGATTTGGCGGAAGACGAGCATGCTAACAAGCTCGTGACTTCTGCCGTGGAGTATTAGGTTCGTTCGGCGGCGGCTGGATCCTGTGTGGCACGCTGGATGAGCAGGTGAGGGTGAGCAGTGGATAAGGCAAGAAGAAAGAGACTATCGCAGGCCGAGATTGACAGTCTGGTTCAAGAGACGGCGTCCAAAGTGGTGCCCAGGGCCGCGGCCACGGCAACTGTGACGATGCCCAAGCCGGCCAAGGCCGTCGGTGCGTCTCCAGAACCCCCCGCTCCCATGCGGCCGCTGACTGCAGCGCTGGATGACAGCCTGGCTTCCATTCAGGCGGCAGTGGTGCGCTTGGATGAACGCTTGGCCAAGACCGAGAGAGCTTTTGGCGGGTTCGAGAAGCAGATCAACGCGGTCGAGACTTCGCTGGTGGCAGAGCGTGAGGCGCGCGATGAACAGGCGAAGGTGATCGGGGAGATGAAGGCCGCCAGCGATGACGCTCAGGGTCAGGCCCTTCGAACCAAGTTAGCTGAACTGAGTGAGCGTCTGGAGAAATCCGAGCAGATCCTCAGCGGGTTCGAGAAGCAGATGAGTGATGTCCTGGCATCACTCGCCACCGACCGCGAAGCGCGCGAGGAACAAGCCCGGCTCCTGAGCGAAATGAGGACCATGGTGGAAGGCCTCAGCGAGCATTCAGAGCAGCCTGACATGGCAGGATTGACCGAGCGCATGGCAATCGTGGAGGCCAATTCGGACAAGTTCGAGCAGTACCGGAAAGCCTTTGAGACAGCGCTGATGGCCAATCGGCAACTGCAACTGGCCCAGTCACAGACCGTGAATACTCAGCTCAAGACCATAACCCAAGGGCTCAGAAACACTCTGGGCTATGACGTAAAGAAGAATTTCAGGTGCGATTCCTGCGGTGCTGATGGCGCCGTAGCGCTGAAGATCAGGTGCACCCATTGTGAGAAGGAGAACTGGTGGGGTTGGTGGCCAAAGGACAAGAGCTAGCAGCCTAGTACCTCTTTGTGGGTACTATCCGACGATCAAGCTAAAGGGTGGAGGGGCTTGAGTCCTCTCCACCCTTCTAGT
>DAIQQD010000054.1:0-10861 GCA_036787015.1 Chloroflexota bacterium | reverse complement strand
ACTAGTCAGTGATCATGCTGGGGACGAAATGTAGATGAAAGTAGTGTCGATTGTGGGTATGGCCGGATCGGGCAAATCCGAAGTGGCCCGCGTGTTTGAGGGCGCAGGGTATGCCAGGGTCAGATTCGGGGATATTACCGACGAAGAGGTCAGGCGAAGAGGGCTCGAATTGAACGAAAAGAACGAGCGGCTTGTCCGGCAGCAGCTGAGAACAGAGAACGGCATGGCCGCCTACGCCAAGTTGAGCCTGCCCAAGATCGACCGTCTCCTGGAATCGGGCAATGCCGTGGTGGATGGTCTTTACTCATGGGAAGAGTACACCCTCATGAAGGACCGCTATGGCGGGCGTTCTGCCGTGGTGGCCGTCTGGGCCTCTCCTGAAACCAGACACCAGAGGCTGGCGCAACGGCCCATCAGGCCGCTGACGCGCGAGGAAGCCGCCAGCCGGGACGTTGCCGAGATACAGAATCTGAACAAGGGCGGCCCTATTGCCATGGCCGATTTCACCATCATCAACGAGTCTTCGTTGGAGGCCCTGGAAAGGGAGACCAAGAGGGTTGTGGCTGCTCTGATTTGAGCACGCTTCACCTGGCTGCTCAGTGCAACTCTGCCGAGGATTCCGCTACGCTGCAGCCCCAGGATCTACCAGCCGTTTCGGTGCACCTTCGCTTCGTCATAGCGACTGGTCCATCTGCCCTGCCGGGTAACAGGGTGTCCAAAGGGAACGAAGGCCAGAGGGTAGACGTGGTCCGGCAGACACAGCAACTGGCGCAATCCGGGAATGGCATTGGGAAAGATGGTGGTCCACACCCCTCCCAGTCCCTTGGCATGAACCGCGAGAAGGATGTTCTGCGTGGCAGCACAGCAATCATGCACGTAGAAACCTCCGAGCTTGTCCGCCTGCTTGTCACCGCATACCAGAATCCCTACGGGTGCGCCTTTAGGAGTGTTGGCGTTGATCTTCACGAACTCTTCCAGCACTCTCCCGCTCAGCACCACGAATTGCCATGCTTGCTCATTCACGGCTGATGGAGCATTCATCGCTGCTTCGAGGACGTCCTTGATGTCGTCTTCAGAGACGGCATCCGGTTTCCATTTCCTGACACTCCGCCGGGAGACGATCGCGTCCAGCATGCTCTTCATCTTGCCCTCCATCCCTTAACGCGGCTCTTGATCGGCTGTCACTTGACTGTTCTGACGTAGTCCACCAATTCTCCCCGCTCAAAGCCCATTGCCAGGAGCAGCTTCTCGAACTGCTCGTTCCGCGGGAGCATCATCCGGGACGGTATCCGGCTGATCTCACAGACATCGGTGAAGGCCTTCAGCAGCGCCGGGCCTATTCCACGACCCTGGTATTCCGGGTCAACGCCCATGGTAGTGACCCATCCGCTGACGGGTAGAGAGTACTCGGGACCACCCATAGAGCCGATGATGAAGCCGACAATCCGGCCCTCTATTTCAGCGACGAAGGAAAGAGGAGGATAGTAGCCCCAGAAGTGGCTGCTGGCTCTTCGGCTTGCGGACCCAGCCCATTCCCTTCCTGTGATCTTCTTGTCCACATCATCGATACCGACGAAATCCCTCTCTGTCATACCCCGGATCTTAAGTCCCTGAACTGGCTCCATCTGTCCACCTCCCTTGTATCCGTTGTCCTCTATCATACGCCATTGTTTCAAGTGGACCGCGTCATGATGTCATGCACAGTCGGAGCGACCAGTAGTTGCTCGCTGGCACTCTGGCAAGTCGCTACGAGACAACCTGTCTCGTCAACCGCCGCCTCAACTGAACCCGGTAGCACTGCAACCGGCATCTGACCAAGTGGTGGCGAACCTGGAGAATATCCTCTTCGGGTCCTTGGCACCGCATGTCGGGCACTCTATCCTTGTTTCGCCCTCATCGATTCCGCGGCGGGCGTCGAACAGCCGGCCGCACCTTTGGCATTCGTACTCGTATAGCGGCATCTCATTTCCCTCCCTCATCGATTCATGTGGCCCATTATCGGCGAGTCGGCTGCCGCACGTCTGTGACTTCTATCTCTGGTCTCGGTCGTCGGTCTGGGCCTTACTCGGCACACTGAGGGCAAGTCATGAAGCGCACCGGTCAGGTAGCAGGACTCTCACGCGATCGATGACGAGGTATGACAAGGTATGCCATCCAGGTCATAGTGTTGTAGCGTGAATCTCACTGGATGACAATGGCCAAGAGGAGGTGCAACCGGGCAGTGAGTAGCAACTGAGGCACAGCGACCGGAGACGGAGGGTAGAATGGCAATCCGTTCGAGGATAGTTGAGACTGTCGTCACGGTGGCGGCAACAGCCGTGGGCGTGCCGCTGATAGTGATGTTGTTCCTGGAGGTTCTCGGTTACTGCTACCTGGAGTGGCTACTCGACATGCTGGCAACGAGACTATTGATGCCAGCGAGGCCCATGAGGACGATCGAGGCCAGCCCGTAGAACTATCATGTTGGGGAGGGACAGTCTCCGGCGTGAAGCCGTGCGGGAACCCACAGAGCCTGGTTTTGCGGCTTGGCCAATGGAGTTCTAGCTGTTGCGCACCTTCAATATGCTTATGGGCACTCGCCCGACATCCTCCCTCTTCTCTTGCTCGAGCCCGTGCCGGCTTAACAGTGGACCCAATCCGCCGTTACTGATGAACTCCCGAAAGCACTGGTAATGGTCTTGGCCTGCCATCTGCTCCAGGAGTCTGACTGCACGGCCATGCGCGTCCATGGGATAGGGCGCTCTGTAGTCTACGATAACCAGCGTACCATCCTTCTTCACTACCCTGCGCATCTCCGAGACTATTCTATCCCTTGAGGCTCCTTTCTTCTCATGCAGTCCCATGGAGATGGAGGCGTGGTCAAAGCAGGCGTCTCTGAAAGGCAAGTGTGTGGCGCTGGCCCTCTGAAAGCTGGTGCTGTTCAAGCCCAGTCTCCTCTTGCGCCTCTCTGCAAATTCAATCATGCCGAAGTCCAGGTCGATCCCCCACGCTATGATGCCCCGTCTGGCGTAGCAGAAAGCCTGGGCTCCGGTGCCGCAACAGACATCCAGTACCCTGTCCCCGGCCTTCATTCCGCAGAAATCGGGAACGCGGGTCCTGATGCCGGACAGCGCCCGGTCGATGGTCATGGAGTAGAAGAGGGCCGTCAGGTTGTTCAAGACAGCCTCACTTCTCTGCCGTCTCCGAAGTGGGGATAGTATCAGCCGGGGCGACGGGCCTTCGGCCATGCTGCACGTTTGACATGATCTACGCGATTCTCTCTTGGACCTTGCGCCAGGAGTCTGTGATGAGGAAGCTCTCCTCTGCATTCCCGATCATGCGAACGAACCTGGCCATGGGCACCGAGAAGGAGAGTACATCTGGGGGCACAAACGGCCTGGCGGAGATGTCGAACATGCCTATTACTCCTCTGGGCATGGCCGACTTTCCTTCAAGATAGGGATGTTGAATGATGGAGGAACAGCCAGATCCGAACGGTGTGGTAACTCCGTTCGGATCGACCTCGTCGAAATTTGCCAGGGTGAAGAGGCCAGCGAGGACATCTGGCCGGGCGAAGAAAATGACCACCGCCGGATCATCTGATGGCTGCAGCAGGTCCCATCTCTTGAAGACAATGAAGCGTGATGGCGCCTTGAAGGCTGGCCAGAGCTTCATTACCTCCCTCACCAGGTCCGGGGATTTCTTGTAACGTTCGCCCTTCATCTTCCCGGGGATGCCGCAGGAAAGGAAGTACTCGAAGTTGGGCATCAGCTTGTCAGCGAAACCGGCATATCTCTTCCCACCGGGGCAACCGATGGAGTTAGCATCGAAGCAGAGCGATCTCCCGTTTCTGACTTCTGACAGTGCTCCGATCAAGCATCGTGGCACCGATCCGGCCTTGACCTTCTGAGAGTGCCCCCCATCGTCAGTGTAGTAGAACGAGATGGGGAACTCCGCGCCATTGAAGTACTTGCGCCACAGAAGGCTGAAAGCATCCTTCACCGCCATGTCCATACGCCAGCCGTCCTTTCCGCGGCCGCGTGCCAGGATGCGCGGCCGCTCATTGTCACAGTATACATTCAGTCTGGAAGCCGATTCGAGTCCGGGTGTCTGGAAGCGGACGCGCCCGCGGCTAGAGCCATCGCTGGGACGAGTATTGCTCTTGTGCCGCTTGATGCCGGGCCCAGGAAAGGCAGAGAGGGGATATGGATGTACCCGAGCGCAGCTGAACCGGATGAGGCGGAGTGGCTGCCAAGCCCGTCCGCACAGAGAATCGCGACCCGAGCACTTGGCCATGCGTGCGCCGGCTGTCCCTCTTGGCGTCTGCGGCGGAAGAAGAACCAGAAAGAGAAACCGCCAATTGCGACCGCGGTGATGGTCACGACGGCGTGTGCTGTGGGGTAACTTGGGCCTGACCTGCCCCCTACAAGTCTCTCAGCGTCTTGCCTGTCTCACGGATGAACGACGGCTCAGTTCCGCAGCAGCCGCCGATGAAGTTCGCGCCTGCCTGAACGAGTTCGGGAACGAAGCGGACGAATTCCTGGGCCGTAGTCCTGTAAACGGCTCTTCCTTCGACCAACTCCGGACGTCCGGCGTTAGGTTTCATCCAGAGAGGAAGGCCCGTGGCGGCGCGCATGCGCTTACAGATAGGGATGAAGCCCTCGATGCCCTGTCCGCAGTTGGCGCCGATGGCGTCGACTCCTGTTCCGCTGAGGACTTCGACCGCCTGTTCGACCGTATTCCCCATCATAGTGCGGTCCTTGAGTTTGCCGGAATCGAACACCATGCAGGCGATGACAGGGAGCCCGGTCTGTTTGGCAGCGGTGGCCGCGATCCTGGCTTCGGTCAAGTCCATCATCGTCTCCACCACGATGGCGTCGGGGGCAGCCTTGGCCATGGCCTGCGCCTGTTCTTCGAAGGCCTGTTGGAGGTCGTTCTCCGTGACCTCCCTGGTGGCCAGCAACTTGCCGGTGGGACCCATGGATGCGAAAACGTACGCCTTTGTGCCAGCCGCTCTCCTGGAGATATCGACGCCCTTGATGTTGATCTCGGCCACCCCGTCGGCCAGGCCAAACTTGCCGAGCGCGTAGCGGTTGGCGCCGAAGGTGTTAGTCAGGATGACCCGACTGCTGGCATCGACGTACTCCCGGGCCACTTCCTCCACCTTCTCGGGGTGACTCAGGTTCCAGGAGTCGGGGCATTCACGCGGTTGCAGGCCCCGCTTCATGATCTGCGTTCCCCACGCTCCGTCTGTCAGGACCGGCCCGTCCTTTGTCAAGTTGGCGATGAATGCATGCATGGTCTCCTCCTCTGGTCGCTCGCTGTGTCACCTATGCCATTCAGGCTTTGGTGTTCTTGCCGGTCTCGATCATCGCCCGGAAGTTCTCGGGTTTGACATTCAAGGGAACGCCACAGCCACTGCCGAGTATGAAGCCACCGTCATCACCCACCCGGCTTATCAGCCTCCTGCAGTAGTCGCGCACTTCGTCCGGCTTGCCCACCGACAGCAGAGCCGCCGGAACGTCACCATGGAGACAGGCGTGGCCTCTCAGTACATCCTTGGCGGCGAAGATGTTTGTCGTGCTGTCGAGCCCCAAAACGAAAGACCCCCTGGGCAGTTCACGGAAGTAGCGGATGTTCTTGTCCCAGTACTGGTCAAGGTGAAAGATCGTCACTATTCCTTCCGACCAGAAGGCATTGACTATCTGCTTGGTGTAGGGCCACCAGAACCGCTCAAACACTCTGGGAGGATAGTTATAGGCGGAGGCTCGTTCCTCGGTGATGAGCAAGGTGCCCAGCCGAAACTCTTTGCCCAGTGCAATCTGTGCAGCGATCACGTCCGCCGTCATGCGCTTGATGGCACGCTCCACGGGATCGGGGTTGTAGTAGAGGTCCTTGGTGAAGGCGACCATCGAGCGCATTAGCGACAGGGTGAAGAACGGATGCATGCCACTGCCCATGAAGAAGGGTTTGACGTTCCTCTTGTCGCACTCCTCGACAAACCGCATGCCGGTGGTCATGAGGGCGCCTATCTCGCGGTTGACGTCATCCACGCTCAGATTGCTGATGCGCGCCAGGTATTCTTCCTGGTAGAAGCGATCGAACCCCATCTCACTGATCTTGTCGTAGTCCCGGGGCTGAAGGATTTCTTCCTCTACCAGTTGCCACTGGTAGTCATCAGGCAGGTCTCTGCCGGGTATCCGCATTTTCATGGGGTCCGCGCCGAGGACCTGAAGCTGCAGGGGAGTGTACGTGCCGGGGTAGATGGAGTCCCATCCACCGTAATCATCAAATGTCTTGAGGATGGCATCCAGCGCCACCGCGTTGTCCGCCGCCACCTTTGCCTGTGTTATCCCTGTCAGGTGGGCCGCCGGCTCCGGCATCAGTTGGGGCACAATAGGCACCCGGTCGATCTTCTCAAGCCTGATCGCCGCCCAGAGGCGCTCGGTTCCGGTCATCATGTCTCCGGCCATTCTATTTGCCTCCTGTGATCTTCAGGCAGTAGGCCACGCCTTCCATGGCATCGGTGGTCTGGAAGTCGGCACCCACATAGTCCCGGACTCCCGCGGTGGTCACGCCGCCACCTATCATCACCTTGACGCTATCACGCAATCCGGCTTCCTGAATAAGTGCCACGGCCTCCTTCATGCTGGGGAAGGCTGTGGTGATCAGGGCGGAGAATCCTACGACATGCGGCTTGAATCCTCTGACCTTATCCACTACCGCCGAGGGTGGGACATCCACCCCCAGGTCATGCACTTCGAATCCATGGACTCTCAACATGGTGATCAGAATGTTCTTGCCTAGCTCATGGATATCACCTTGGAGTGTGCCGATCAACACTCTGCCCTTGGTCTGGGAGGACTTTGCCCGGGACAGGCGTGGCTCGATGACAGCAGTCACTTCCTTGAAGATTTCGGCCGACAGAACAAGCTCAGCCAGGAAGAAGTCGCCCTGCTGGAAGCGCTCGCCGACCAGGGTCATGCCCCGGCGGCAGTCGTTTAGTATCCGTAGCGGATCTTCGCCGGCCCCAAGCCTCCTCTCGACGATTTCTAGTACAGCATCTCTCTTGAAGTTCAGAATTAGGTCGCTCAGCTCCTCTGTCATACATCTCCTCCTTTCCCGTCCACTCAAGGTCAGCTTCGAACTGGTCTTCAGCCTGGCGACTGTAGCCCAAGAAGTGGTACAAGTATCGTGGGCAGGCCACTCAGAACGGTCTGCTAATCACCTACCTCTCAATGCGCAGCAGATCTCCGCCTTCGTCATGGTTTGATGGTCACCCGGATGGCTTCACGTTGAGGGTGCTGCCGCTTGAGGAGCAACAAGGCCTCGTCGAACTGGTCGAGCGATAAGACCTCTCCGAGCAGCTCCTTCGTTGGAACACGCCCCTCGTTCAGGTACTTGACAGCCGTCTGCATGGACTGTTCGGTTGAACCGGCACCGCCGTGCACCGTGAGCGCATTCAGGACGATCTTGTCAGTGACGATCTGCGACGGGGCCCCGTTCTTGAGGCCGGCCAGGAGGACTGTCCCGCCGAACATGACCAATTCAAAGGCCTGTTGCACTGCGACCGTGGACATCGAGGTGATGTCCATGACTACCCTAGCCCCCCAGCTGTTGGTGATCTCCTTTACGCGCTGAACGACATCCTCCTTGTCCACGTTAATCACGTGATCTGCCCCGGCGATCCGCGCGGCCTCCAGGCGAAGAGCATCCCCGGACGTTCCGGTGGCTATGACACAAGAGGCTCCGGCCATTCTGGCGGCGATGATGCACATCAGACCCACGTGGCCCGGACCCTGCACCACTACCGTATCGCCTGCTCTTACGCCTGCCGTGGACACCCAGTTCACCGCATTGGCGAGAGGTTCAAAGACGGTGACATGTTCCGCCGGCAGGGATTCGGTCACTTTCATTAGGTTGGTGCCCGCGGCAATACACATGTATTCTCCGTATCCGCCCCACAGTCCACCCTCAACATCCAGCCCCATGGTATACCCGTAGAGCAGTAACTTCTCATGGTACAGGCCGGTCCTCAATATCAAATCAACAGCCACCCGGTCGCCTACGGCTATGGGAAACTGGGCATCCTTGGCCAGAGCCTCCACGCGGCCTACCATCTCGTGTCCTGCCACCACCGGGGCCACCTCTCCCGGCACATGCTTGTGGCCTTTGATCTGTTCGATGTCGCTGCTGCACATCCCCACCGCCTCCACTTTGATCACCGCCCCGCCAGCGGGAGGCGTTGGCTTGTCGAACTGGCGTAGCTCGTAGGTTCCGTCACCATTGAACACCATCGCTCTACATTTCGAAGTCATTGCTCCCCTCCATCGCCCATCTGTCAAAGCGCTCCGCTCTCGGCAGGACCGGCTCGATCACTACGTCGCCTTGTAGACCCGGCACATTAGCCCCCTGAAGTAGCTGTTGCCCATGTGGTCAGAGACTTCCGGGGCATCAGGCAGGATCGAGTCAATGTTTGACTCCCACACTCCAAAAAGGCTCGGTTCCGCCTCCGGTTTCTCCGGGTACCACCAGTAGCCGTCCGCGTGGACCACCGAGGGAGCCATCCCCTCCAGCAGCTGCGCCTTCTGCGTGATCTTGCCCAGGGGGGTCTCAATGCAGACCTTGTCGCCTTCCGCGATGCCCAGCCGGGCAGCGGTCTGCGGGTTGATCTGCAGCAGGGGCTCAGGGTACCTCTTCCTCAGCTTGGCTATCTGTCGGCCAGTGGAATGATGATACGCCCGGACCCTAGAACCGCTTATCAGGATCAAGGGGTACTCTTTGGCCAGTTCGGGAGTGGAGACAGGGCTCCACGGAGGCTCTTTATAGCCTTCCAGGGGATCGTACCCCAGCCTCGTCAGAATCGAAGGCACCAGTTCCAACTTGCCGGAGAAGGTGCCGAATCCTTTCTCCTCGTACTTCTTGTATCTCTTTTCTTGGGCGTATCCTGTTCCGGCGGCGAAATCATGGAAGCCTATCCCGGTGGGCGCCATCAGCTTGTCCAGCCAGCCCTGAAGGGTTGCCGGCCAGCTTTCAGCCTGGCCGAGACGCCGGCCCAGGTCACACCAGAGCTGGTAGTCATCCCTCCGCTCCGCCTCAGGTGCGACGGCAGCCTCGCGCGCATACCACTGATTGCCCAGAACGCCCCACATGTGGGTCAAGTGTGGTCTCTCCAGGGCGTCCGTCGCTGGCAGAACGTAGTCGGCCAGCGCCCCAGTGGGCGTGAGGAAATGGTCCATGGAGACGTGCAGTTCGAGGTTCTCGCTCTTGAAGGCCTGGTACGCGTGTCTGCTGTTGCCGATGGAGCACAGAGTATTGGTTCCCTGATCAAACACGGCCCTTATGGGATAGGGCTTCCCCTTTAGGATGGCTTCCCAGACGGCGTAGGGAGCCGGATAGATGAAGTACTGTTGAGGTCCCCATCCCTTGGGGTAGACCTTCTTCATGGCCTCCTTGAAGAGGGCCAGGCTCTTGACCGAACACAGGGGCCAGCGATCGGCGCTCACGTTGTCTCGTTTTCTCAGTGGGTGATTGATCTGATAGTCCCAGTTGATCTCGTCGAGAAGAGGGAGGTAACTGGGCCAATCGCTGAGCACGCATCCGCCTTCCCTGTCGATGTTTCCGGTTATGGCGCGCAGCCAGCACTTGCCCAGTACGGAGCTGAGTCCAGCGCCGTTGCCCAGATGGCAGTTGGCCACGCCAAAAGTGAGGACCGCGGCGGGTGCCTTGGCAAAGATCCTCGCCGCGGCGACGATATCCTGGGCCGGAACCGAGGTGATTTGGGACGCCTTCTCTGGCGGGTATTTCTGGGCCAGTGCCTTCAGCTCCTCGAACCCCAGGCACCATTTGGCCACGAATTCCTTGTCGTAGATGTCCTCATTTATGATCACATTCAACATACCCAGTGCCAGGGCGCCGTCGGTCCCCGGCCGGAGTTGCAGCCAGACGTCCGCCTCCTTGGCACATTCCGTTGGTCTGGGGTCTACGACTATCATCTTCATGCCCTGGCTCTTGGCCCACTGGTAACCGGCCCAAATCCTGGTCTCTGACTGGGACATGTTGGCTCCCCAGATGATGAGCGCGCCGGTCTTCTGGGGGTCGAGGAAGGTGGCCCAGGCTCCAGTGGTGTCATGACCATACATGGCAACCTCGATGGGGTATTCGGCCTCCCCGCAGTTCTTCCCTAGGTGGAAGAAATTGGGCGTACCCCATAGATTGCACCACTTCCAGGCTGCGGGGTCACCTGGGCCGTGAGGAGAGCCCCCCAGAACCAACACTGCTTCTGGGCCGTAGCGGGTGCGGATTGCATCCAACTTGCCGGCGATCTCGTCCATGGCTTGGTCCCAGCCAATGCGCTCCCATTTGGCCTCACCTCTGGCGCCCTTCCGCTTGAGGGGATAGTTTAGGCGTTTCGGGTGGTAGTGGTAGTCAATCGCGTTCGCGCCGCGCTCACAGAGATGGCCAAACAGGGACTCCTGGTCAGGTTCGACCTTGGTTATTCTGCCATCGGTGAGATGCGCCTTGACGAAACACGCTGATCCGCAGACCGGGCAGGTTCCCTTCTTGGTGGTGGCAGTGGTTTCACTCATCGTTGCCCTCCTCAACAATGCACTCCTGCCCTGGCCTGGCTGTGGCTATATCGGGGAACGGAGATGCGGAATTCGAGCAGAATAATATCAGATGCGCGATCACTGATGTCAACTTTGCGTTGAATAGTTGGGGGTTCGCTTGGGATTCCGGGATGCGCCCCGGAGCGGCAAGCTTCCTGCGAGCACCCAGCAATTGATCTGCGGACTTTCTCGAGTAGCGGTAGGCGGCAATGGACTTGTGCCAATGGCCTTCTGTATTCAGCACAGGTGCTCTGGGAGAGATGCCTGGAGGG
>DAIQQD010000253.1:0-3012 GCA_036787015.1 Chloroflexota bacterium | reverse complement strand
CAGGCTGTCCTACCGCCTTCCGTCCAATGGCGACCCTTGCTTCTCAGCCCTGATTGCATCCAGAACTCTTATGAAAGAGCCGCACGTTGCTCCTGAGAATGACAGGAAGACGCACAGCAGCGAATACTTGATGTCCGACTCTATGAAGCCCCACAGTGCCAGCAATCCCAATGGGATCATTGAGTGTATGAACCAAGTACTGCCCAGTATCGTCCTGGCTGCTTTCAGATTCTCATCGCCCTGCCGCTGGGGGTGGTCGGCAAGATAGCACCACCCTGACAATGGTGGCTGTCAACCTCAACCTGAATACAGAGGGGCGCCCCCTGTGACCATATGGGGCTGAAGCGGTAGGGGAGGACAGTCTGAGGTTCTACGAGGCACTGTCAGGGTCCTGAAGCAGGTGCCGCGAAGGGAAGTGAGCCGGGGCGGGATTCAAACCCGCGACACCCTGATCAAGAGGAAGGTAGCCGAACCTGCGGTCTCCTGGGTGGCTATTCGATCTTCAGACAATCAGATTTACACCAGTACGTCAAATCAGGTTGACAACCTGCCCGGAGGATGTCCAAGGCCCCGACTATGCGGAGCCTACAGTAAACAGGGATCATGCCACTTCTTGCCTTAGCTTCCACCGTGGCCGCCAGGGCCTAGACTCAGTTTAACGATGAGCTGGCCAGCATATCGTGCGGTGTTTCTCCCATTTCAGATACCAATGTAGATCTATTTCCGCCGCTTCTCTTAGAGCAATAGAGAGCAGCATCAACCAGGAGCACCAGACTATCTTGTGCTGTAGCATCCTTGGGGAACTCTGCGATTCCAGCGCTAAGTCCAAGGGTATCTTCTAGCCCAAGGAATTCGGCTTTGAGCATGTGCAACCATTCTGATCTGAGGCGGTCAACGAGGCCTTCCGCCTTGTCAGAACCAGTTTCTGGCATAATTACCGCAAACTCGTCGCCACCATAGCGGAAAGACGTGTCAGTCTTTCGCAAATATGAAGTCATAGCTATGGCTAGAGATCTTAGAACCCTGTCACCACTGTTGTGTCCAAACTTGTCATTGCAGTCCTTGAACCTATCTACATCCAGAATAGCCAAGGATAGAGGTCTATGGTATCGCCGTGCACGGGCTGTCTCGATTTCCAGGACTTTGTAGAAGTGGCGCCGATTATATAGTTTCGTCAGTTCGTCGGTCATCGACATCTGACTCATCTTCTGAAGCAGCAAAGCATTCTCGATAGCGACTCCTACTTGACTACTTATAGTATTCAACAGTTGTCTTTCCTCCCTGGAAGGCATCTTCTTACCCCTGGACGGCAATATGACTATGGCTATTGTCTTGCCTGCCGACCTGAGAGGTACGCTGACAACAAAGCGGGCATGTTTCGATGGAAATCCAAGGGTATGAGTGTCAATCACCGACGTATGGTAGAGCAGGTGTTTCAAGAGAGCTGACCTCTGTGCATCCTTTGTGTTCCAGTCTGCGTTTGCGCGAACAAGCATTTTATTCAATGTTTCCGGGAATTCAAGGCTAACTCCACTGAGAGCACCGAGGCTGAGTTCTCCGCTTGTTGCATCTCGAACAAACAACGCCCCCGAAGAAGATCGCAGCGCCTCCATAACGCCACCAAGGGCTCTTTCCAAAAGAGTGTCGAAATCCTTAGCCTCACTTAGAGATCGAGAAAGTCTCTTCAACAGTGCGAGGTGTCTGGTATGCCTCCGCCGCGACTCTTCCTCTCTGGCTCTTAGCTCAGCTTCACTTTGCAGGCGCTCTCGCCGGACCTGGGCATCACGGACTTCCCTCTGGATCGCAGGCACGAGACGTTTTAGATTGGCTTTCATGACGTAATCGTTGGCGCCCGCTTTCATGGCATCGACGGCGGCACCCTCTCCGATTTGCCCGGACACAATGATGAAAGGCAAATCCATGCCTTTGTCATGTAAGAGTCTTAGAGCGTCTAAGCTGCTGAAGTTTGGCATCATGTGGTCGCTGGTTACGATGTCCCAAGGCTCCGCATCAAGGGCTCTGCTCATCTCACTTGCCGTATCTACCCGCTTGTGAACAGGAGCATAACCTCCTTGGCGCAGTTCCCTCAGCAGTAGAGCAGCGTCCGGTTCGTGGTCTTCAACAATTAGTATTCTCAGTGGCTCCATCATTTCCTTACGCCGTTCAATGCCGGCTGCTTAAACACAAGCCACTACAGTCCGAGCTGCCGAATGGCTTCGGCAGACTCGGAGGATCTGACCGCTTTTGGAAACAAGCGATCCGCGCTCAGATCGGGGCTGGCTACCATGTCCTTTTCCTAACTACAAGACGTGAGTACCTGTACGGGGAGTAGTTTCGTCTCTTCATCGGCGCTCATCCGGCGCAGCACCTCCAGCCCATCAGCACTGGGCAGTTTCAGGTCAACCGAGACCACTACTGGCAGGTCCTCGATTGGGCATCCGCTCATACCAGCATGGCAAGGTACGACTGTTGCGAAATGTTCATGCTATCCGGCGAACGGTAGACAGTCTATTCTCAAAGCAATGGCTACCTAAAGACCGCAAATATCAACCAGAGAATTATGAGAATAACTGCAATCACAACCAATACATGAACCCCGCCGCCCAGAGTAGTGCGAGTGATTAGACCCAGCGCCCATAGAATGAACAGAATAATACCGATGACTAACAATACGGTCAGCATATTAACCTCCTTTCATTTTGTACGGAAATGGCAGGAACGCTAACGACTGCAATAGCCCGGTGTGCAGCACGAGCCAATACGTCCTCCTCCCTCATCTCATTGGCCGTGGCTTCCCTAACTCAAGGGCACTGCCACCTGTCGTCGCTTGTTGGCTATCTGCGCTGACGCTGCCGATCTCATACTCTCCAGGAGACCGGCACTATTGTCCGTGCACAACGAATCCCTTGCGTTTGATGTTTGGTCTACTTCTTTATTTGTTTGTCCACTTCCGCCATGATATTGGGTGGCAAAGGCCTCTTCATGTTGTGTGTTTTCTCAGCGTGAATCGTG
>DAIQQD010000053.1:0-10958 GCA_036787015.1 Chloroflexota bacterium | reverse complement strand
TCCTTAGTACAGAAGGGCATTGGTCCAGGTCCACTATCGTATCGCCCACCACTGCCTGCAGAAGTTGGCAAGCGTGAAGCAACAGTGTAGCAGGAGTTGGCAGATCACTCGCTGAGTGTTCGAAGTCCTCCGCCACCTGTGGCCGACCTCGACGGAGAGTCCAACTGACCTTTGTTTGAACGTGGCGCCAGTCCTGCCACAACCACTGGGGCACAATCGAGAAGCCAGTTGTCACCAGAATAGTGGTTCACTGTAGGGGTCGGGCTGCATCTTCCGGAGCAGTTCGAGACCGCCTTTGTGGATTTTCTTGGTGATCGTGGTGAGCGCCTCTGATTCTCGCTTTGACAGACAGGACATGACATCAGGGACCATGGTTGAAGCTGACCAGTGCTTGAGGGCCTCCTCACCCTTCTTGGTCAGCGATACTCTCACCCAGTTCTTCCGCTTCATGTCGCGGTTTGTCTTCAGAAGGCCGCTGGCCTCCATACGATGCACCAGCGCTGAGACAGTGTGTGGCTGTTTGTGCATCATTCGCGCCAACTTCATGGGCGTCAGCGGCTCTTTGGAGATCTTGAGGCAATAGAGGACCTCAGACTGCGGCATATTCAGGCCAACTTTGGCCAGTTCCAGGTTTCTGGCCCTTTCCAGGACGGTCGCCGCCGTCATTAGCTGCATCCACGACGTCTGGTTCTCGGTCAACTCCATAGACTCACCCATCATCATCCTCCATGTAATGGTTTTGTAATGTCTCTAGAGAATATTCTAATTGGCTCTCGGTTATTGTCAAATCCGTTGACGAGTCAATCTAAGCAACGGAGTTCCAGAATAGACCGGAGTCCTAAGTGATCCTGGGGTATCAGAGGGACAACGGAAGGCCTTAGTCAGATAGAAAGCTGAAGTCTCGAGCAAGGAAGACTGAAAGGCAAGCCTCGACCACATCTCCGTCATAGAGGACGCCTTTCTCGTTGGCGATTTCCTGCAAAGCCTTGTCCAGGCCCAACGCAGGACGGTAGGGACGGTGAGAAGACATGGCCTCCACTACGTCGGAGACAGCCAAGATGCGCGCCTCGGGCACTATCTCCTCACCGCAAAGCCCGAACGGATACCCCGATCCATTCATTCTTTCATGGTGCTGCAGCACGATCTTGGCGATTTCCGTGAAGGATTCAATCTTCTTCAGGATTTCATAGGCAGCCCGGGGATGATTCTTGATCAGGGCGAATTCGATGTCCGTGAGGCGGCCCGGTTTAGCGAGAATATCCGCCGGCACAGATATCTTGCCCAGGTCGTGAAGAAGCCCGGCGGTGCGGATGGCTTGTCCGCGATCGCTGGACAGTCCCATCTCCTGGGCTATGGCATAGGCAAGTTGGCTCACTCGCCGCTGGTGACCAGCGGTGTAGCTGTCCTTAGTCTCCACAATGGAAGCCATGACCTGTATGGTGCCATCCATTGTCTTCTCAAGTCTGCTCAGGCTCTCTCGCAGCCTCTCCTCCACCCTCCGTCGCTCGCTGATGTCACGCAGGACCCCCACGATCTCAACTGGACGACCAGCAGAATCCCGCAGGAAACTTACAGTGGTGTCTACCCAGATCGTGGAGCCGTCTTTGCACCTGAACTCCAGCTCCATGCTTCCCCCAGCCGATGCCCTCCTCGGGTCCTTTGCTTCCAGAGTCAGCACCTTGGCAAAGGCATGGGCCGCTGCCTTCGCGGATTCCGGCGTCAGGCTGGTCTGGACATTGCCAGCCATTACTTCCTCAACGCTATAGCCCGTCAGCCGGGTCACAGAGGGGCTGAAGTAGGTGGGCTTCAAGTTCATGTCGGTGACCCAGATGACGTCTGAGATGTTCTCGGCCAGCAGACGGTAGCGTTTCTCACTGTCTCGAATGACGGCATTCGCGTTCCTTCGCTCCGAGATGTCCCGCAGGACGCCCATCACTTCAACCGGCTGACCATCAGCGTCATGTATGAAACTCAAAGTGGATTCTACCCAAACGGTGGACCCATCTTTGCGCACTAATTCCACTTCCAAAGGCGGTGGTCCGGATGGCCTGTCGCTTCTCTCCAAGTCTAGAGCCCTTGAGAAAGCCGCTTGGGCCATCTCCAATGAAGCCGGTGACAAGAGATCCACAAGGGTTCGGCTCCTGGCTTCCTCAACGCTATAGCCTGTCAGCCGGGTGACCGATGGACTCACATAGGTCGGCTTCAGCTTCAGGTCGGTGACCCAGATGACATCGGAAGCATTATCGGCTAGGAGGCGTTGATGCCTCTCGCTCTCTCGCAAGGCCTCCTCGATTTCCTTCTGCTCGGTTATGTCTCTCATTGAAACCAAACCGGCCAGTCTCCCCTGATACTCAGTCTTCACACCGATGCCACTGACCCAAATGAGGCGGCCGTCCTTGGTCCGGACCCTGATCTCCATCAAGTGGTGAAGGTCCTTCACAAACATGTATTCCAGCATCATGCCTGTGACCCGCTCTCTGTCTTCCGTCGGGATGTATTCCAGTGGATCTACCCCAACCATCTCGTCGGAAGAATCAAAGCCGAACATCCTCGCGGCCGCGTGGTTGGCCAGGACTATTCTGCCCGTTTCGGCATCAATGACCTCTACACCGTCTTGGGTGTTTTCGAATAGACTCCGGTACTTCTCCTCACTTTGCCTGATCCTATCCTCCGCCATCTGGCGCCCCGTCACATCCGCTAGGAAGCAGAGCACGGCCGGCGTTCCCTGCCAGGCCGTCGTCACCGCGTTCACTTCCACCCACCGAGTGTCTCCTTGTTTGTCGATGATCCTGAATGAGTAGGCAGCGGAAGCTCCCTCTCCTCTTACCCTCATGAGGTAGCGTTCTGTGACGATCTGTCGATCGTCGGGATGAACGAACTCTATGAAAGGCTTGGACGTCAGCTCACGCTCCGAGTAGTTGGTGAGTTTCAGGAGACTGGGATTAACCGTCTTGATCAGCCCGTCCTGAACAATAGCGATACTCTCGCTGGCATTGTCCAACAGCAGTCGGCTTCCCTCGTCAATTGACAGCGGACTTATTCCCATCTCGTCAGCTCTCTTGTTCTACAACTCTCATTGGGTAGTTGGCCTTCGCGCTTTCTATGGTTTCTGCCCCAATGTTGCTGATTCTGTCGACAACGCGATGGCGGCGACTTGGTCGCCGTTCGCCATCACCTCCCCGGCAAATTGAGACGCCACAACCGCATCGACGAAGGTCTCGACTAGTACTGGGTCAAACCGAGTGCCGGCATGGCTCTTCAGTCTCTCCAAGGCCTCTTCCCATGGCAAAATCGGCTCCTGACCCCGCTCAGATATCATATTGGCGAACGCGTTCGCCACAGCCAGGATACGCGCTTCGAGAGGAATGCTGTCTCCGGTGAGACCATCCGGATAGCCACTGCCATCATAGTGCTCATGGTGATGAAGAATGGCAGGAGCACACTGTGCCAAGCCAGGAACACTGGCTACGATGGTAGCTCCCAGTCGAGGGTGGGCTCGCAGTTCCGCCAGTTCCTCGGGCGTTTCTGCCTTGCCAGAGGCTAGTACACTGTCTCTTGTGCCTATCTTGCCGATATCGTGCAACATTGCAGCCACGCCAACCCGAGAGACTAGGTCGGCTGGTGAACCAACGGCCTTGGCCAGAGCGGCAGAATAGGATCGCACTGTGTGCGAATGGGCATAGGTATAGTGGTCCCTCGCATCCACCACCGCCATGAGGGCATAGACCACGGCCAGGTTGGGACCCCTCGTCTCTGTGCTCGGCATGCTCTTGGGCGCGGGTTGAATGTCCGTTGCGGCAGAAATGCGGTTGCGCCCATGGTATTTGGCATGATAGAGGGCGGCATCGGCCATCGTCACTAGGTCACCGGTGGTGACACCATTGGCTGGGCAGCTGGCGAAACCGATGCTGGCCGTGACGCCTATGGAGGCTGACTGCATATGATGCTCAATCTGTTGGCGCACCCGCTCTGCCACGGGGCCAGCAGCAATGATGTCTGTATGGGGCA
Organism: Chloroflexota bacterium; assembly: GCA_036787015.1. Classification (GTDB taxonomy): domain Bacteria; phylum Chloroflexota; class Dehalococcoidia; order UBA2247; family RBG-13-53-26; genus JAFGCL01. The sequence continues at coordinate 6,950 of DAIQQD010000053.1, read as the reverse complement.
GTAGTATGGCGAATTCATCGCCACCGTAGCGAAATGCTTGATCGTTGCCTCGAATCGAGCTCGTGATCAGCCCTGCAACCTGCCTCAGCAGGTCATCACCAGCGCGGTGTCCGTAAATATCATTGAACATCTTGAAGTGGTCAAGATCCATCATGAGGAGTGAGAGGGGGTGACCATGCTGCTTGTGCAGACGTACCTCCTCGTTCAACCTTTCGTCAAAATAGCGCCTGTTGAACAGCCCCGTCAGCTCGTCAACCCGAGTCTTCTCCCTGGTTTGCAGGTACAGCCGCGAGTTCTCAATCGGCGTCGTGATCCCAGAAGCCAGTTGTTCTAGGAATTCGATTCTCCGTCTGTTGTAGGCTTGCGGCTGCCGGCTGGCCACGACTAGTGCACCGATACTGCTTCCTGCCGAAACCAGGGGCAAGTAGAGAACCGAACGGATACCATGCTTCAGGTAGTCCTCTCCCGTGTGGAACAGGCTGGACTTGGCCAGATCGGGCTCGAACAGGCTTGTTCGCTCCCTCATCACCCACTGTGTTCCTGTCCCAGAAACGGGGATCGTCTGATCCGTCTGCCAAGGCCCGGGAGTGGTGAGCGTCAAAGGGAATCGGTGCAGGTTGTCTTCGTCGGCCAAGGCCATGATGGCCAGGTCGACCGGAACTACCCTTTTCAGTTCCTCGGAGAAGCGTTCCAGAGCATCGCGGAAGTCGGTGGTAGAGGTGAGGATAGCCGTCAGCCGATTGAGGACAGTCAGGTCGTCTTGCTTGGCCTGCATTTCCTCCTGCTTGACCGCCTGGTTCATTCTAGCACTGAGGTCGGTGAGGGCGGCCTTCACCACCTCCACCTCCTCCAAGTTATATGATCCCCCGTTTCCCTTTCCTCCAAGGGCCAGGATGGCCACCAGCCGACCCTCACTGATGACCGGGAACATGACTTCCACTGCATCAGACCCGGGCTTCCCTTTGTCTACCATCCTAGGAATAGCTGGTCGCAGGCGCGTCTCCAACTGCCTTCCGGATAGAGGCCGTGCCTCACTTCTCAGCCAGATGAGCACGCTGCTGTCCGGCGCTAGGCTAAAGGGTGGCACTGACTCCGCGCTATCTGAGGCGTAGGAACATCGGATCTCGAAGTCCTCGTCTTCAGCCGCAGAAAGGAGCAGCCAGGCCCGCTCACTGGCAATCGAACCACAAAGGAGCGTCAGCAACTCCTGACCAAACTCATCCAAGTCTGTAATGACGGATCTGGCAGAAAGGAATTGCGACAACTGCCGCCGGTAGTCGTATCTCTTGCCCATGAAGATTCCCTCGATGGCGCGCCGAGACAAGCGGCTGACATAATAGACGAACACCATGCACAGGAGAGCGCCAACGATTCCTGCCAGTACGGCTCCGGGGGTCAATTCAAAGCCTAGTACCAGTGAGACCACCCAGAGTAAAAGCACAGCAAAGGCCGCGGCGCTGGCTACAATCCAGAAACCTATCAGGGCACGCCGAAATGCCAAGCCAATATCCGCGAGGTGCCAGGCTACCATGGCATACACGATAATGAGCGCCGTGGCGAGATTGCCAAAGTGAGGGAGAGCAAATTCAGTACCCCACGGAGTCAGCCCGGCGAGGATGGCGGCCGCCCCTATGACAGTGGCAGCCAACAGATACGCAATCTGGTTGCGCTCGACGAGGCTGTCGGAAGCCCTGTGCTTCCGCAGAAGGAGGTACATGTCATAGCCAATCAAGGCTACCAGGAATAGGGCCACCGGTATGATCCAGAGACCATACCTGATGATAACGAGGTCATGGCTGACCTGGATGCTTCGGGGCATCCAGTCTGAGATCGTCAGCCCCACAACGGCAACCAGCGGAACATAGGCCAGCAGCGCCTTCCCATCCTGTTTGCCAGCATGGGACCGCAGGAAGTGATGGTATTGAATGATCATGAGGATTCCCAGGCAGATAACGACCTTGACCAAAGTCAGCGAGTCCACTGGCGAGAGCTGAATGCGCAGGAAGAAGTCAGCGAGGCTCCACAGCATGGCTGGGATGACAAACAGAAGCATCAGGAGGTTCCGCTTGAGCCTGGGGTGGTGCAGCAACAGGGCAACCATTGGACCCAAGAAGGCCACGGTGGCCACAAGAGGGATTACAGCGTGTCCACTCATCTGTTCGAGTACCTGCTAGATCCCCGTTCGTTCAAGCGAATCTGCCTGCCAATCATCGAACACGCGTCAAGCATGAAGCAACCGCCTCTTCAGCGGCGACGTTGCTCCTCCTCAGTTCCGAGACAGGTTGCCTATGTCATCCCGTCTACGGTCATACAAGCCCATACTACTGATATGGACTCACGCGCTGCTCTCAGGTCCGGGCGAGACTATCACAGATTCCTTTCAGCCACCATGCAGAACGGAATGTCGCATACAAGAAACGTTGGCTACCGCCGGATTGAGCAACGGCCATTGACAGCAGCTGCTGCTTATGCTAGTTTCCTAGACGACTTGTCGAGAGTCTATTGGCTCAGAATTGCCTCACGCAGTGTCCTGGAGGGACCAGGGCACAGGTTCTCCGAGGGGGGCGCAATGGTCAGTCTGAGGCTATGGCCGGAGGTATTGTCTCTCGGCCGATCCATCTTTTGACAGTCTCCCACAGCTTAGAGAGGCAAGATACTCGAGTGCTAGACCTCTTTCAGCAGTATCAGAAAGGCGGGTTGGTATGGTCAGACCAATCGATCTACTGAGGCAGGGGAAGAAGAAGGAGCTGTGGCTTGACTGCTGCGGGTTCATCGACCTCTCTCTCGCCCAGTTCATGGGCATCCAGAATAGGCTTCTCCTGGAACAGATCGAGCTGCTGAAGGGCTCCGGTATCGGCGAGAAGGTGATGCGTGGAGCCAGGCCCGGGACCGCGGAGGAGTTCAGAAGGCAGGTACCCTTCACCACCTATGCCGACTACTGCCCGGATCTTCAAGAGCGCCGTGACTATGTCTCGCCGGCGAAACCAGCCCGCTGGGTGAAGACTTCTGGCTACAGCGGCACGTATGATGTGAAATGGGTGCCCTGGTCGGAACGCTTCGAGGCAGAATGCGAGAAGGTCTGTGCTGCCTGTGCCCTGTTTGCGATATCTCAACACCGGGGCGACATATCCAAGGTTAGGGAACACCTGAAGGTGCTGTATACAGTGGGAGGCCCCGAGTATGCCTCCGGGGCCGTCGGGGAGCTCACCCGGCGTGCTTTCAACTTCGACTTCCTGCCCTCAAACGCTGAGGGGCTGACCTTCACGGAGAGGATCAAGGCCGCCTTTGCTCAAGCCCTTGATGAGGGGCTCGATGCTTTTGGGGGACTTCCGTCAGTCCTAGCGGTGGTGGGAGACCAGATGCGGGAACAGCCCAAGAAGCCTGATGTCAAGTTCCTGATCACTCATCCAAGGGCTGCTCTTCGTCTGGGCAAGGGACTTGTGAAGAGCAGTCTGGCTCGTCGTCCGATGCTGCCTAGAGATCTCTGGGATCTGAAGGTCGTCATGGGAGGAGGCACCGACTCCGCCATTTTCAAGGAGAAGGTTCAGGGAATGTGGGGCAGAAAGCCCTTGGAGCTGTATGGCGGCACCGAGGGCGGCATATACGCCATGCAAACGTGGGACTTTGCGGGGATGACCTTTGTTCCCAACCTCAACTTCTTTGAGTTCATACCCGAGGACGAACACTACAGGTGGAGACTCGATCACACATATCAACCCCGGACCGTGTTGCTGAATGAGCTGAAACCAGACAACAACTACGAGATCGTCATCACTAACCTGCACGGCGGCGCCTTGGTGAGATTCAGACTCGGCGACATGATCAGGATAGTCTCTCTGCGCAACGAGTACTCCGATATCGACCTCCCTCAAATGGTCTTCTATGGTCGCGCCGACTATGTCATCGACATTGCTGGCCTTGGCAGGCTGACCGAGAGGATCATCTGGGAAGCTCTGCAGAACACTGGAGTGCCCTATGTCGAGTGGGCGGCCCGCAAGGAAGTCTGGGGTGACAGGGCTGTGCTTCACCTCTATATCGAGCCCAGTCAAAAGACAACGGTCAACGAGCGAGAAATCGCCACTATATTCAGCCGCGAATTGCGGAAACTTGAGAGCACGTATCACCACAATCCTTACAACATCTACGACGACACCGAGGACAGACCTGACGTCGAGTCGCAACAGGTGGAGGTCGCTTTCCTACCCCAGGGTGCTTTCGCTAACTACATCGCCCAGAGGCAGGCTGAGGGCGCTGACCTCGGTCACCTGAAGCCGCCACACGTCAATCCTTCGGACAAGGCTCTGGCCCTCTTGAGTATTGGCACGCTGCAGCCAGCGACGGTTGGCAGCACAAAAGGCGGCCAGTAGTGCCGATCACTCCGTTCGAAAGGATAGCTAAATAGATCCATGCTAGGCAGTGAGTTCTGGGCGCAGTACTTCAAGGTGTACGACGTGCTGAATTCGGTTCCCACGTACAGGAAGCTCCTGGATGCCATTTGCCGGGAGTTGGATCCCAGATCCGGCTCGCTCATACTGGACGTTGGCTCCGGGACAGGAAACCTGGCTCTGCGGCTCAAGGGACTGGGATGTGATGTAGTGGCCGTGGACTTCTGCCGGCAAGCCTTGCAGTGTCATACCAGGAAAGACCGTGACTGCCGTGTTCTGCTGAGCGATCTGACGAAGGGACTGCCCTTCAAGGATGCGGCATTTGATGGGATAGCCTGCAACAACGTCCTGTACGCGCTCAGCGCCCGTGACCAACTGATGGCTGCGAGGGAGTTCCAACGCGTCCTGAAGCCTGGAGGGCGACTGGTGCTGGCCAACCCGAAGGCTGGTTGGAAACCGATGGCCATCTACTTCAAGAACATCGAATACGGCCTGCGAGATGAAGGCTGGTGGGCCACGGTCAAGATGCTTGTCAGAGAACTGGTACCGACCGTCAAGATGTTCTACTACAATGGCAAGTTGCGCAAAGAGCGGGAATACCACTACTTCGAGTTCGAGGAGCAGCGATCACTCCTCGAGGCTGGTGGTTTTGTTGATGTCTCCAATACGGTGTTGGTCTACGCGGATCAGGTGGTTCTTAACAGCGGCTTGAAGGTGACGTCAAAAGATCCGGACGCAGGGGTCGTTGCCGTCGAACGCTCAGCGGCTGTGGCCAAGGCCAGCCTCGCGGGAGCCGGACGCAGGCTGCCGCTAATGCTGTTTCCATCAGTGGACCAGGATGGCGATGCGGAGTTGGCCAGAGAGGGTGATGGTAGTGCGGCTTCTCCAACAAACGGCTGATATTGGTGACACTGGCACCTGAAGAGCGTCCCGGGAGGTGTAGCTCGTCTATGTTGAGGTGGTTCGACCTTTACTGGTGTTCCAGCCAAGAAGGTAGCTCGGAGGAACGACCATAGCAACGCCTGGGCCAGGCAAGGACACCGCCGTTCACGAGCGGCCACTGCAGTTGCTGCAGAATCTCATCCGTTTTGACACCACCAATCCGCCTGGCAACGAGGTGGATTGTGTGGCCTATGTGAATCAGCTACTGGTTGCCGCCGGATTCCAGACGGTGCTCCTTGGCTGCCATCCGAACCGGCCAAACCTGGTTACCCGGTTGTCCGGACGGGGCGATGCTCCGCCGCTGTTGATGTATGGACACGTAGATGTGGTCACCACGGCCGGCCAGAAGTGGACATATCCTCCGTTCGAGGGCAGGGTGGCAGACGGCTGTGTCTGGGGCAGAGGCGCTCTTGATATGAAGGGCGGCGTCGCCATGATGCTGGCCGCGCTGCTACAGGCCAAGGCCGAGGGACTTGTTCCGGCTGGTGACGTTGTGCTGGCCATCTTGTCCGATGAAGAAGCCGGCGGTGACTGTGGGGCCAAACACCTGGTCGAGAACCATGCAGAGCACTTTCGGGACATCCGCTATGCCATCGGTGAAGCCGGCGGCTTCAGTGTCTACATTGGGACCAGAAAGCTCTATCCCATCATGGTGACCGAGAAACAGCTTTGCACCATCAAGGCAGTGGTAAGAGGGGCGGGGGGTCACGGATCGATGCCCGTTCGCGGCGGCGCCATGGCCAGGTTGGCCAGAGTGCTTCAGAAGCTGGATCAATACCGTCTGCCGGTGCATGTTACATCGGCAGCACGCCAGACTGTTGAGGCCATGGGACAGGCGCTGTCATTCCCTTCCAACTTGGTCCTCCGCCAGCTTCTGAACCCAGTGCTGACCGACCGAGTACTAGCGATGTTTGGTCCGAGAAGGCTGGTCCTCGATCCTCTCTTCCGCAACACCGTAGCGGCAACGGTTGTTCACGCCAGTGAGAAATTCAACGTGATCCCCAGCGAGATCACCATTGACCTGGATGGGAGGCTTCTGCCCGGTTTCAGCCCTGATCAGTTCATAGTTGAGCTGCGCCGTCTACTTGGCCAAGATGTGACACTTGAGGTGACTCGGTGCGATCCCGGCACGGCGGAACCAGACATGGGGTGGTTCGACACCCTGGCGGAGATTCTGCGCCAGAGTGACCCCGAAGGCACTCCTATTCCTTTCCTGTTCAGCGGCGTCACAGATGGTCGCTTCTTCCGCCGACTGGGAATCCAGACCTACGGATTCACGCCGATGCTGCTGCCACCTCATCTGAAAGCTTGGGAACTGGGACATAGTCCCGATGAGCGGGTGCCAGTGAGCGCCATGGAGTTTGGGACCCATGCCATCTATGAGGCTCTGAAGCGCTACGGGTCCGGATGAGACCTTTGAGCGCACCGTGGCCAGTTCGGGTGCTTTCTGACCTCACACCAAGGTCACCTGCTAGACTTTGCCGAGAAGGCTGAAGTCCAGGCGAGAATTTCTGTCTATGGTAACGCCAGCTCCACCCGGAGGGAGTCGAACCGCATCGCTACTACAGACTGAAGACTAGTACGAAGTTCGCAGTTCTTGATATCGTACACTGTGGCCCACCA